>JADFOM010000086.1:4092-8796 GCA_022562835.1 Acidobacteriota bacterium
GCGGAGGACCGAAATATCGATCGGGCTACGTTGCCCCACTTGTCCCGGATCCACTCCTGCCCGTCTGTGTTGAGCACGACGGGTTGTCCGCTCAGGCGGTTGAGAGCGGTGTAGGCGGCGTTGGCGACGTTGACCGCGAGGACAACGTCGTGCCCGGCGCGGCGTGCTGCGATGCTCGCGACGAGCCCGTGGCTCAAGGTGCTTGTGTTCTTGCCCGGCACCGACGGCAGAACCTTGCGATCAACTCCACGCCAAGGCGTCCCGTCGACGCCGTCTTCATTGCGACAGTAGGCGGTGACGCGGTGACCGCGTTGCACGAGTTCCGGCAACAGGGTGGTAAGAAATGTCTCATAGCCCGAATAGGTCGATGGAATGCCGCGGGATCCGTAGACCCCGATATCCAGACTCATCAGCGAGACCACCAATGTGACGGCTTTGTGGGGCTCGCTTCGTCGGTGCTAACGAATCCGCCAAGTTCGACTCCAGCCTGGTGGAGTGTGTACGCGGTGCTGTTCACCTCCTGAACTCTGGTACCCGCAGGCACGATGAGGAGAACTTGCTCGCAGTGCGGCGCCATCTTCTGGGCGGCTGTGCTGTTGGCGACCCCCGGGCTGCCGACGAAGATGAAGTCGAAACGTTCGCGCAGTGAGACGATGTGGTCGGCCAGACCGGCATCGTGTCCGTAGTCGGGCAGAGACCGCGCTTCTGTTGCGGAGCGTACGACGGTCACCCGACCTCCGCTGGGCGCGGCATGCATTTGAGACTCGACGACGCTCGACGGACTGAAGGCGGCGGTTCCGTTCAAGGGCAGGTCCGCACATGTCTGCATTCCGTCGATGATCGCGACCGACATGCCAGATGCCGCGAGCCGACGCGACGTCTCGGACAGCACCTCCACAGTGTCGTTTTGATCGACACCGACTCCGACGCCGAGCAGTATCGGTGCCATGTCCTGGTCCGCTCCTGAGCGCCGCGTCGTCTCGGCCTCGAGGTCTGCCGCGAGTTGTTCGTAGGCGTGAGGTCGTTCCTGTTCATTTGAGGGGATGACTCCGCGTACAGGCACCTCGAATCGGTCGATCAGGCTGTATGCGCCGAGGACCAGGGGATCCCGGTCGTCGACCAGGGCGGCGAGGAGCAATGCGATGGCCAAGGCGGCAAGTGCAGCCACGGCGGCGGGCACCGCCAACGACAACACCTGTGATTGCTCATCGACGGAAACCCAATCTGAGAACGCGACGCCGTTGCCGTAGATCTCTGAGGCGATCGCAAGTTGTACCGCTTCTACCTGCAGTGTGCCCTGGGCCTCCTCGTTGAGGTCGCCGCCGGCACCGTCGAGGACCTCGCTAGTCAGTTCGGTGTCATCGGTGACGTGCTCTGCTCGTGCCTCCTCATATGCATCGACGTGGCGGGCGAGCAGGTCGGTCGCCTCGTCTTCATCATTGGCCGTCGCTTTGAACTCCAGTGACTCTCCGCCCGAGCTGGCGGTCGCCTCGACTCGATCGCGGATCTTCTCGACCGTCGTGTTGAGCGGTACCGCAACACGACGCAGCACTTCGTCGGAATCGGCGAACAGTGCCTGAGAGCGGACGAATCGTTCGTACGCGCCAGACTGCTCGCGTAGGGGGATGGATTGGTCGACGTCGGAGGCGTCGCGCAAGACCAGGTTGGTCGAGGCGGTGACCGCTGAACTCTGTACCAGGCCGTAGGCGAGGCCAAAGACGAGACCGACCAGGGTGGCGATCACAACCAGTCGGCGGTAGCGCCACCCCGCTCGCAATATGGTGGACGATTCGCGTGTCGTGAACGGTGATGCGTACATCCGGCCCTCATCGAGATGGTTCGGTTGTCGAACCTGTCGAGCTTCTAATCGGTAGCTGGAGGCGGGTGTTGAGCCCTCGGACCGCTGCTGGACGGACCGGCAACCCAGGTGTGGTCGAATATCACACTCCGTAGTTGATGGTTCCTGCATCACTACACGGCTGAGCGGCTCCAAATAAGCTGACCGGACCGCATTTATAGTGAGGTTTCGGGCCTCAAATAGTCCGTTAGCTCTATTGATGCCGTCACGGAGAGTGATCTACCGTCGAGGTTCTGGAGGACAGAACAGTGCAAGCGACACAATGTGCGCCAGCGGCGCCGACGCTCGTCGATGTGCGAGCTGAATCGAATTTGACGACGAGCATCGACGACGCCTTGACGATCATCGAGAACCCCCCGACGATCGCCGAGAACTCGCCGGAGATCATCGAATCGGTAACCGCTCCGTCCGGCATCTATCTGTCGACCAAGTATGTGGTTGAGCGACTGGTGGCGCTTCTTCTGGTGATAGTGCTGGCTCCGCTGATCGCCGTGGTGGCCATCTGCATCCGGGTCACCATGGGACGCGGCATCGTCTTTAGACAGGAGCGTGTTGGTCTGAACGGATCGGTGTTCATCATCTACAAGCTGCGCACGATGTGTCACGATCGCCGCGCCGCGTTGATGCCGGTCGATGCTGACAGACGCTGCACCCACAAGTCGACGGCGGATCCTCGACACACCGCTGTTGGCAGATTCCTGCGAAAGACGTCGATCGACGAGCTCCCCCAGCTAGTCAACGTGATTCGTGGTGATATGACGCTGATCGGGCCGCGGCCCGAGCTGGCGACCATCGTCGCCGAGCGAAACCTTTGGCAACACCCCCGTCATCTCGTGCGGCCTGGGATCACAGGGTTGTGGCAGGTTTCGGAGTTCCGCAATCGCCACCTCCATGAGCACATGGAACTCGATGTGGAGTATGTGCAACGCGTCTCGGTTCTGACAGATCTCGAGGTTCTGGCGAAGACCTTCCGAACTCTAGGTTCGGCCACCGGTGAGTAATACAGGAGTAACGATGAATCCTTCTTCACAAATTGGCATTGCAAGGCGGGCCCACCTTGCAGGCGCGTTCGCCGCGGTTGCGGGACTCGTCCTGGCACTTTCGCTGCTGCTCGCCACAGCAGCGCCGGGCGCCGAAGCGCAGGGCGACATCCCGCTCGAACCTGACGAGTTGGGTCTCGATCCATTGCCCGGCGGTGGGGTCACCGGCTTCCTGCAACCCTCGGTTGCGCAGAACTGGCGAGTGCACGCATTCGCGGAGATCGGTGACCGGATCTTTGTCGGCGGGGCGTTCCTGAACGTGACCGAGCTGCCCTATGCCGGAAGTCCAAGCCACGATCAGGCCTTCATTGCGGCATTCGATCGAAACACCAATGCATTCATCGAAACCTGGACGCCGGTACTCGACGACGCTGTATGGGCCCTGGTGGAGCACAACGGGTTACTCATCGTGGGCGGTGAGTTCGACACCGTGAACGGCGTTGCGCGCGAGGGCCTCGTCGCGCTCGATCCGATCACCGGCGCCACCGTCAGCGAATTCGCGGCGTCGATCGGCAACGTGGGATCGACCTATGAGGCGTCGGTGCGCGCACTCGAGATCGTCGGTAACCAGCTTTATGTCGTAGGTGACTACAACAGGCTCGTCGACGCAAAGTATGCGCATGGCCGCTATCGCACAGCTCGCGTGGATGCGACCACCGGAAAGGTCGACAAGTTGTGGATACCGCATGTCTCCGGCGGTGGTGTGTTCGATATCGCTGTCGACCCTGTCCACGACAAGATCTACCTGGTCGGTACGTTTACGTCGGCAAGTGCGCAGCCCGACACCAAGTCGATGGCGGTGGTGAACTCGACCGACGGTGCCGTCATCCCCGGTCACCCAGCGCACCTCAATACCAGCTGGTCCAAAACCTATGGCGTCGATGTTGTGGGCGACGAAGTGTTCATCGGTGGCGAACAGCACTTCATGCAGGTGCGTGACGCAACGACATGGGCATTCAAGGGCTGTGCGGTGACGGGTTTCTCATCGGTCAATCCATCAACTTGCGGCTTGGTGTGGACGGGAGGAAGCGGGAGCGGAGGCGACTATCAGGTTGTCCAAGAGATGGACGGCATCATTCTCGGTGGCTGCCACTGTCGCGGCAATCACTGGAACTCGGTTACTCAGACGATGACCAACCTTGATGACAGAGGGTTTCGCCTCTACGACGAGGGACTGACCGAACATGACTTCATGCCCAATGCCACGCACTGGAACGAAGGGCCGTATGCGGCGTTCACCGACTCGACCGGTTGCCTCTACATCGGAGGCGATTTCACCGGCGAGGTAGACGGCTTCGCACGATACTGTCGGAAGGTATCTGCACCCACCAATGTCAACGCGAGCCTCTCTGGTAGCAGCGTAGCGATTTCGTGGTCAGCTTCGGAAACGACGAATCCGGGTATTGAGACATATAGGATCATGCGCGATGGTGTGCAGATAGCTGATACCAGCGCTCTGAACTACACCGACTGGTCGGTCACGACGGGCTCGAACTACAGCTACACGGTGATTGCAAAGTCGATCAATCAGGTCAGCTCGCCGCACTCTGCTCCGGCCACGGTGACGACGCTGTTCGAGGGCGTGGAGAAGCGGAAGATTTTGCCGATTTCGGAGAGGTTCAGAGAGGAAGTTCGAAATTCGGTTTGCACGGGGACTTCCCTGTCTCCTCAAACACGGCTCGACTTGAGCAGCTTTAGAAACGTGATACCATAATCTTTCGCCATGCCCGCAGCCAAGCACAACGTGGAGCGAAGGAAGGTCGCTTTTATCGGCGCCAGCTTCCTGTTTACGCATAACGCCAAGAT
>JADFOM010000087.1 GCA_022562835.1 Acidobacteriota bacterium
GCGACCGTGTAGCGACTTAGAAGATCGCTGCATACATCGCTGAGCACGGCGAATACTGCCTCGCCGTCACGTCCAGCCGTCGGGGTCCGACGGCGCTCGAGAACCGTTCCCGACTCGTCGACCACCGCTACCTCTATCTTGGTTCCACCGATATCGACTGCCAAGACCGCTCGTGCTCTCATCAGACGAAGCCTAGTTTTCGCTTTGACCGCGCCGGACATCGCCGGTGTAGTGCTCCTAGTCTTGAGGGTGCGCACGCTCGGTGCGCGAAACGTCGACGAGCTACTCGAGGCGACCCGTTGCCCAATCAAAGCACCCAAGCAGGCGATGACGCCGTCAAAGCGGATCGCTTCGCTGATCAGTTCAAGACACTGTGCGACAACATCGCGGTGGTGATCCGCGGCAAGCGCTCCGTGATCGAGCTCGTCGTACTCGCAGTTTTCAGTGGCGGCCACGTATTGCTCGAGGATGCGCCTGGTGTCGGGAAGACCACCCTGGCCAAGGCACTCGCCAAATCGATGTCGGTTTCTTTTGGTCGCCTCCAATTCACCCCCGACCTACTGCCCGGCGATGTCGTTGGGGTCAACATCTGGAATCGCAACAGCGCCGCTTTCGAATTTCGCCCTGGACCGGTGTTTTCGAATGTGGTACTCGCCGACGAGATCAACCGCGCCTCACCCAAGACCCAATCCGCACTGCTCGAAGCAATGGCCGAGCGTCAAGTCACCGTCGATGGCGTAACAACACATCTCGCGGAACCGTTCGTCGTGATCGCCACACAGAACCCATATGAGCACGAGGGCACCTATCCGTTACCCGAGAGCCAACTCGACCGCTTCGTCGTCAAGACCTCGATCGGCTATCCGGAACCGCTTACCGAGTCAGACATCCTCGCCGACCGACGTTGGGCCGAGCCGGTGGACGAACTCGATGCCGTACTGGACGCCGAATCACTCAAGTCAATGGCACACACCATCGACCGGATACACGTCGCACCCTCGCTGCGCGACTACATGGTCGCGATCGCCACCGCGTCGCGGTCGCACCCAGCGCTCACCCTCGGCGCATCGCCACGGGCATTGTTGAGCCTGCAGAGACTCTGCCAGGCAAAGGCGGCATCCAAGCGGCGCGGCTTCATCACCCCTGACGACATTCGAAGCCTTACATCGGTCTCGCTCCCCCATCGACTGGTGGTAGCACCAGAATCCGCGGCCCGTGGCGTTGACTCGGCCGCGGTGCTCGACGAAATCATCCGATCTGTGCCCATTCCAAATCAGCCCTGACATGTTGACCCGGAACGGCATCGCTCTCACCGTGCTCTGTGGGATCCTGGTGGCCGCCGGGTGGTTTCTCGGAGTGGGCGACTTGTACTATCCCGCAGCGGCCGGCGCGTCGCTGCTCGTCGTTGCCCTAGGTCTCGTTTGGCTGCGGCCGATCGGTATCGAGGTCATTCGCACGGTAGAACCGGCTCGAGTTCCCGCTGGCGACGCGGCCACGGTTCATATCGAGTTGCGCAACCACAACAGACTCGGCACACCGGTTCTCGAACTAGGTGATCAGGTCAGCGGGACCGACGGAACGCGTATGCTCGTGCCTCGCGTCGCTCGAGGTTCGAGTCACCGGGCGCGCTACCAACTACCCACGCGGCGGCGCGGCCGTATCTGCCTCGGCCCGATGGTCATCTCGCTCACCGATCCTTTCGGCCTCGCCAAACGGCGTTTTGGAATTCCGATCACCGCAGACCTCACGGTCTATCCGCGACCGGTGGACACCGGCCCGCCGCCGCTCACCATGTCTGTTGACCCTCGCTCACACGCCGGGTCGGCGACTCGCGTGAGCGTAGGCGGCGAGGACCTCTACTCGCTTCGCAGCTACGCCCCGGGTGATGATCTTCGCCGTGTCCACTGGCCTGCGTCGGCACATAGTGACGATCTAGTCGTTCGCCAAGAGGAGGTCGCGTGGCAGAGTCACTGCACAATCCTGATCGACACCAGGGAAGACACGATGTCACCGGCGGGACTCGATTCAACCGTCGAGATCGCTGCAGGTCTGGTGCTCGGAGCGGCCCAACGCTCCAATGGTCTGCGTCTCTGCACGACCGGCGGGTACGACAGCGGCACCTCGGCAGGACCCATCCAGCGTGCCCATTGCCTCGCTGAGCTAGCGGTCCTAACGACCGGGCCCGGCAAACTGGCGACACTCCTCGCCGAAATTGATGGACCAGACCGACGCCCAACCACGCTGATCGCGCTCACCGCGGCGTTGAATGCGGCCGACTACGCCCAACTCGCCAGATTGGCGCACCGTACGCCGCTCTTTCACTTCGTAACCGACACTGCGCTACACACCCCCGTCGGCTCGCTCGGTGGCTACTCAACCGTTGTCAACCCTGCGGATGCTGCTGGATCGGTCCGCTCGGCCTTCGCGGCCCGTACCCAAGTCGGGCGGGCACGTCGATGGTGATCACGCGCGAACTGACCGTAATCGCGATGACCGTCACAGCGATCGCCAGCTATGGTCGAGTCTTCGAAGACTGGTCGTTTCTGGGGCCGGCGTTGGCCTTCGCCCTCGCTGGGCACGCGCTATCGATCGTCGGTCGACACTACCGATGGCCACTGTTGCTCACAGCGGCCGTCCTTGCGATCGTCGTCGCGCTCGCGACCGGTTTGATCTGGTTCTCCGAGACGCTGTCGGGCGGGGTCATACCGAGCGCCGAAACACTGCGATCGCTCGACTCGGTGCTGCGCGACTCCTGGTCCACATTTGGTGACATCAGCGCGCCCGCTCGAGTTGACGAAGGCTTCGTCATCTCCCTTGCTGTCGTCGGGGCTGTCATAGCTTTTTTGGCCGATTGGGCCGCCTTCCGACTCTCTTCGCCTTTGGAGGCAATCGCTCCGAGCGCCGTGCTGTGGTTTGTTCCCAGCTTGTTCTCAGAACAACATCAGGCCGCGTTGTCGATCGCCTACCTGACCTCTGTGTTGACCTATGGACTAGTCCAGCGTTGGCTGCGCAGAGAAGCGAGTGCGCATTGGCTAGGTGCGTCGACGGACTCCAGTCGCAGGACCGTGTTGGCTAGCGGGCTCGGATGTGTCGCCGTAGCCGCGCTCGCCGCGCTCATGATCGCACCGGCAATTCCGGGCGGTACCGAGGCAACCGCTTCGGTTGGGTGGAGAGACGTCGGCGACAGCAGAAATGGCGGCACGATCATCTCGAACAGCCCCCTCGTCGACATCCGCAGCCAGTTGGTCGATCTCGCCGACACCGAGGTGTTTACAGTCGCCACAACCCAGCCCGATTATTGGCGCCTCACATCGGTGGACAAATACGAGGACGGAGCCTGGCGCCCCGACGGGAAATACGCGCCCCAGACCGGGCCGCTTGCAGCGGGCATCGAAGTCTCGGGCGACATCGAGGTTCTAACCCAGACCGTTTCGATCGAGGCACTCAAATCGATCTGGGTGCCCGCTGCATACGCCCCGACCGAGATCATCGAGAGCGACGTTGCGATGCTTTATGACAGCGATTCGGGGTCGTTGATCGTCGGCCAAGAGGGCACGCAAGCTGGGATGACCTATACCTTGCGCTCCTCAGTGCCGGTCCGCGGCAAGGCGACTATCGAGAGCGCTTCTCAGACCGTTCCCGACGAGATCGCGGACCGGTATCTAGAACTTCCTGACGACTTCTCGGACCGGGTTGAACAGACCGCGATCGACGTCACCGCCGGCGCCGAAACGGCGCAGGACAAGGCGTACCTTCTCATGAATTTTTTCCTCGACGAGTTCGACTACGACATCAACGTCGATCGCGGTCATGACATCGACCGCATCGAGACCTTTCTCGAGGTGAAGCTCGGGTATTGCGAGCAGTTCGCTTCGGCCTATGCGGCGATGGCGCGATCGATCGGCCTACCCACCCGCGTTGCTGTTGGCTACACAACGGGAGAATGGGACGAAGCGACCGAGGTGTACCGGGTGAGCGGCAAGAACGCCCACGCTTGGCCAGAG
This sequence comes from Acidobacteriota bacterium, assembly GCA_022562835.1. Classification (GTDB taxonomy): domain Bacteria; phylum Actinomycetota; class Acidimicrobiia; order Acidimicrobiales; family SHLQ01; genus JADFOM01. Next base: position 4,005 of record JADFOM010000087.1, read on the forward strand.
GTATTCCTTGGCGACGTCGGGTGGGTCCGCTTCGATCCGACCCCGACACGCGGTTCGCCGGGCGAGACGGATTTCACCGGCGTGGCTCCCGGTCGGGGCGGCGGTCAACCCCTTTCACCCGGGGAGACAACACGGACTACAACGGCGCCCACAACCACTCCTGCTCAACCGGCGACCACCCAACGCCCACGCCCCGAAGCCCTGGCGGCTGGCGCCGGTGGCAAGGCCGGTCGATCTGGCCCGCAGGCGGCGTTCGAGGTGTTGAAATGGACAGGAGTCGCTGCGGTTCTCTTTGGCGCGGTCGTCGCGCTACTAGCAGGGTGGGTACGCATCAAGAGGCGCCGCTACCTCGACGCCGCCAGAACGTCTGCGGTCACGGCTGCATGGCGGCGAGCGACGAGCTCACTCAGGCTCCGTGGCACCTGCCAGTCCGCAACGGAGACGCCGCTCGAATTTGCGCGACGCATCGAGACAGGGAGAGGAGAGGTCGCTGAGCTAGCGGAACTCATCACGCTCGATCGCTACGGCGATCGTACGCCCGCCGAGTCCGAGACCCGGGCCCGCACCCTGAGCGATTCGATAACCGCCCGAGCTCTCGATGACGTTCGGTCTGCGACACGCTTGCGCTGGTGGCTCGACCCGCGATCGGTTCGCTGAGCATCTACGCCGAGTTGCGACTTAGTCTTCCGGCGATTCGTCCTCGCGCTGAAATCGTTCGCGCATACGAGAACCCGCGCCACCGACGAAGTCACGCACACCGCTGCCGGACAGACGCTGGCTCACCTGCTGAACGCCGACGCGACCGAGTGAACGGAGGTTCTGGCTGAACACCAGTGCTGCGACCAGCATCACCACGAAGCCGCCGAAACTCAACAGAAAGTGAACCGAGAGAGCGAAGATCATGCAGGCTACACCGATCACAAACAGCAGCACCGACCACTTCAGGCGTCGCGCCGACGCTGTATAAACCGTCGTCGAACCAACCTCGTGCGCGAGCGCGGGGTCGGTCTCGTACAGCTTCTGTTCAATCTCACTGAGGATTCTTTGCTCATCCTCTGACAGCGGCACGGCCAGTCTCCTCCAGCCCGAAAATATCTAGCCCTACCCAGAACGCAAGGGCGGCTACTAGCTACACCCAGTCACCCGTGTGCACATTGTCGCACAGCGACAACGCTACGACAACGCACCCTTGCCCATTACCGTGTCGTTGAGGACGGTCCGGTTGAACCTTCGGGGCCCCACTGCTGCGCTCCTCGACGCGAGACGTTGACCTCGCCGTCCGACATTGCCCCGGCCGGGGCGATCGCATCGGGCCCAAATCGATCACGTATCTCGTCGAGCACCTCGTCTCGGACCCGGTTCTGGGCCGAACCCGCGAAGCCCGGATCATCAAACTGAAGTTGTTCTGGTGCATCGGTCACCATCCCCGCCGCCGCGACACCAAGAAGCCGAACGCCCTGCCCGTCGAGCGGGACAGAATTGAACAGTTGGCTGGTCAATGCTGTTATCTCGAGGCCGGAGTTCGTTGGCGCGGGAGGGGTAATCGATCGAGTCAACGTCGTGAAGTCTCCCAGTCGCACCTTCACCGAAACGGTCTTCGCGAAAAATCCGACATGGCGCAGCCGTTCAGCTACCCCGTCTGACATTCGAACCAGTTCTGCCTGGATGCGCTCCGCGTCATAGAGATCTGTCGGATAGGTCTGCTCGAAGCTGATCGACTTGACGGGCCGATCCGGGACGACGCTCCGATCGTCGTGGCCCAAAGACAGGTCGTGAAGACGACGACCCGCTGATTCACCTATAACACGACACAGTGCGTCGACATCGAAGCGCGCCAAATCGCCGACCGTCGCGACCCCCAGTCGATAGAGCCGCTCGCGTGTCACCTTCCCGACTCCCCACAACGCTGAGACATCCAGCGGTTCGAGGAATGAGTGTTCACGATCTGCGGGGACGTGCACTACGCCCCGTCCCGGAATCGGACCGCCGCGTGAGGGCGACGGCTTCGCGGCCTCGGAGGCAAGTTTGGCCAGGAACTTGGTTCGGGCAACCCCGACCGAGCAGTGCAGCCCCTCTTTGGCAAGTATCTCAGTTCGTAACTCTCCCGCGATTGCGACGGCATCACCGAGCAGCCGCCGCGCCCCCGTCACGTCGAGGAAGGCCTCGTCGAGGCTGAGTGGTTCGACCAAGGGGGTCACCGATGCGAAGATCGTCATCAACCGCCCCGAAACATCGGAATAGTGGCCGTGGTCGCCGGGAAGAAAGACCGCCGAGGGGCAGAGGCGCCGAGCGCGCAGCGATGGCATCGCCGAGCCAATGCCATAAGCCCGGGCCTCATAAGACGCTGCGGCAACCACTCCCCTCGGTCCCTCAGCGCCGACGATCACAGGTTTACCGACCAATTCGGGATGGCGGAGCACCTCGACCGACGCGTAGAAAGCGTCCATATCGAGGTGGATCACGTTTGTCGCGACATCGCCAGGAGGGTCGGTCGCGTCGGGCATCGTCCTATTCGACCGGCAGAGAGCGCACGATAAGACTGCCCGGGTTGCTGCCAATCGCCTCGTAGCGATGATGTCGTGGTTGCTCCTCACTCGCGTCGAGCCATCCGATGAGCGGTTCGCGGACCCAAGGTGAAGCGCTTTCCAAACGGGCGTGGAGCGCGCGTCGATCAACAAATGCAGCTTCGAACACGATGCCGTCGGGATCGTCGCCCACGTTGAGCGCGCCTGTGAAGGCCTTGGCTTCGAAGACTGCAACCGTCAAGCGTGTCGCCATATCGACGAAATCGACATGGACGCGATAGCACTCTGCGCTCCAGTCGGTGACGGTGAGCCCGGTTTCCTCGAACACCTCGCGGGTGAGCGCGTCGATCGATGTCTCCCCCGGGTCGACCACGCCACCCGGCGGACTCCAGTCGACGCTGTTGTCCCTGCGTCGGTTGGCGACGAGAAGAAGTTCACCGTCGACACGCACGATGCCCCCGCTGACCCGCCACTGCTTCGGTCTACTCATCGCACCATTCTGCCAGGACAGCACAGCCTAAACTCGAGGGAACCCGAGGCTAGCCGGGCGCGATGTTTCGGCACAGCCGAAACTCGAAGGAACCCGAAGGGTTCCCTGGCACAGCCGAAACTCGAAGGAACCCTAAGGGTTCCCGGCCGCCATCGCGGGCGAGTCGACCGGGTTCGATCGAAGATCATCGGTCGTCGATCCGACAGCGATGATGGTTCCAACCGCTGTCGCTCCGACCACGATTCCGGCGACGGGCAGAAGACGGCGCGAGCGAATTCGGCCGACTTGAGCAACGACCTCTGTGTTGGTCGGCGTCATCATCGCCCGAAGCAAACGTTCGATCTCGGTGGTCGGCTGCGAAAGCGCCTCGGCCAGCACCGCTAGGTCGACCTCCCGCAAGGGAACGGGTGCACCTGGCTCGATCTCTCTCAGCGAATAGATGAGGCTCAGGTAGCTGGTCAGAACGTGATGTGTGTTGTCAACCTGTTCGATATCGGCAGAGCCGGTGTCGGTGATCAGCATCTTCTCGTCGAGGTCGATTACAAGGCGTGTTCGCTCGGGCACCAGGTCGGTACTGTCGAGGCCGTAGAGGTCGAGGAGGCTTTCCAACAGGCCGGCGTCCATCGGGTAACGACCCGCTTCAATGTCGATCAGTCTTATGTAGCTCAGACCGATGGAATTCGACTGTACGAGATCTTCGAGAGTGAGACCAGCGCGTTCACGAGACTCCGTGAGGAGTCGACCGAGACGTCGGCCCGGCACCTCAACCAGGTTGGATGTATTCATCACGTCTTCCCATCGGCAATACCGCTCTCGTGCTGAATGGGTAGATCTGCTCAATTATTGTTTGCTGGCCGGGGTCGACGAGCCAAACGATCTCTGATTGCCCAAGCGGTGACGAGTCCCAACGCCTCGAACACGATGCGCGAAGACATTTTCGACTCACCGTCCGTTCGGTCCGTGAAGGCGATCGGTCGCTCGATGATTGTTCCGCCGGCTTTGTACACGCGGTACGCCATCTCGATTTGAAACCCATACCCGTCCGCCCGAACAGAATCGAGTTTCACCGCCTCAAGTGCTGATGCACGGTACGCCCTGAAACCCGAGGTTGCGTCCGCGACGCCGAAACGGAGGGCCGAGTCGGCGTAGCGATTCCCTAGACGAGAGAGCAGCCGACGTCTGCGGGACCAGTCCGGAATCGATCCACCGGGCACATAACGCGAACCGATGACGAGCGAGAGCTCGGGATCGAGGGCGAATGGTTCGAGCAAGGAATCGAGCGACTCGGGGTCATGTGACAGGTCGGCATCCATTTCGACCAGCAAGTCATAGCCGCGCTCCATCCCGTAGTGAAACCCATCACGGTATGCGCTGCCGAGACCAGATTTCGCGGGCCGAACCATGACATCGATCGAACCGATCTGGTCGGCGATCTCCGCCGCACGGCGCGCCGTGTGGTCAGGACTGGAGTCGTCGACCACGAGAATGTCGACGTCTGGCACTGCAGTGCGGATCGCCGGCAAGATGCGGGCGATGTTGTCGTACTCGCAGTACGTAGGGATGACGACAAGAGCGCGTCCGACCGAAGCGATGGTCGTGGAGCGGAGGCGGGAATCCCGTGTGATCGTGGTTGCCATCAGCCTTCCATCGGCACATCCAGCTCCCGACCAAACAAATTTTCCCCATGACGCTGACATTTCCATCGCGCGCGATTTGGCGATTCAGCACCCCCAGATGCGTCCAAGCGCGGCGCTAGC
>JADFOM010000088.1 GCA_022562835.1 Acidobacteriota bacterium
CCATCGTGTCGGCCGGACCGGAACTCGCACCCGCCGACCAAAAGTTGTACGCCCTGCGAGACGTCACCGCGACCGTCGCCTCTATCCCGTTGATCGCCTCGTCGATCATGTCCAAGAAGATCGCTGAAGGAACCGACGCCCTCGTTCTCGACGTCAAGTTCGGTTCGGGGGCATCTTTGACCGATCCCGAACAGGGACGCGAGCTGGCATCAAAGATGGTCGCACTCGGAAACGCTCACGGTGTGTCGACCCGAGCGCTGCTCACCAATATGGACCAGCCGCTCGGACGGGCGGCTGGCAACGCCAACGAAGTCCGCGAATCGCTTGAGGTTCTCGCCGGCGGCGGCCCAAGCGACGTAGTGGAGTTGACGCTGGCGTTAGCCGGGGAGATGTGCGAGATGGCGCGGCTCGACGTCGACCCCTCAGCTGTACTGGCGTCGGGTGCAGCGATGGACCGCTGGAACGCGATGGTCCGCGCGCAGGACGGCGACCCCGACGCCGCACTCCCGACGTCACAACACACCGAAGCGTTCACAGTGGGCGAGGGCGGGTTTATCACACGTATCGATGCGCGTGCCGTTGGCGATGCCGCCCGAATCAGTGGTGCAGGACGTACCGGACCCGGACAACAAATAGACGCGGCCGCCGGCATCGACCTCGCGCTGATCGCCGGTGACAGAGTCGACGCTGGTGACACCGTCGCGTGGATCTCCGCCAACTCAGCCGCTCAGATCGAGGACGCACGCACAGCTCTCGCGGACGCTGTGACGATCACATCAGAGCCGCCGATGCGCCAACCACTGATCGCCGATCGGATTACCGAGTGACTCGCACAGAGAACGACCTGACCGCTGCCACATGTCGCGCCAGCACCGACTAGTCCAACGGTGGATAGAATGAGACATGGAAACGACACAGAAAAGCCGGAGTGACCGGCTCAGCGAAGATGTCATCAACGCGGCACCAAAGGTGCTGCTTCACGACCACCTCGACGGCGGGCTCAGAGCCCCAACGGTCATCGAACTGGCAAGCCAAGACGGATATGACGGACTGCCGACTACCGACGTCGATGAGTTGGTCACCTGGATGCAACGCGGCGCCAACCGTAAGGACCTGACGCTCTACCTCGAAACGTTTGCCCACACAGTTGCCGTGATGCAGACAGCAGATTCGCTCGAGCGCGTGAGCCGGGAGTGCGCCGAGGACCTAGTAGCAGACGGCGTTGTCTACGCCGAGATCCGGTTCGCTCCGGAACTACACACAGAACGCGGACTCTCCTTTGACGAGATCATCGAAGCGGTTCTGTCCGGACTCGAACAGGGTGCGGTCGGTTCGAATCTCACAATTCGGCTCATCTGTTCCGCCATGCGGCACCTCACAGAATCACTAGAGGTAGCGCAGGCCGCCACGCGGTTCCGGGACAAGGGCGTGGTCGGGTTCGACATCGCCGGCCCCGAGGACGGTTATCCGCCCGATGACCACCTTCTGGCCTTCCAGTACATGCAGCGGGAGAACTTTCACTTCACGATCCACGCCGGCGAGGCATATGGCCCGCGTTCGATCTGGAAGGCACTCCAATACTGCGGTGCCGAACGCCTCGGTCACGGCATCCGCATCATCGAGGACATCGACACGTCAGGTGACGAACCGACGCTCGGACGACTCGCCCAATACGTGCGCGATCGGCGCATCCCCCTTGAGGTCTGCCCAACCTCGAACGTGAACACCGGCGTCGTCCAGACGGTCGCCGACCATCCGATCGATCTGTTGGTCCAACTGCGATTCAGGGTCACGGTCAACACCGACAACCGGCTGATGAGCGGTGTGAGTCTCACATCTGAGTTCGTCGCTCTGAGCGAAGCGTTTGGGTATGACCTGGACGAGATCGAATGGCTGACGCTCAATGCGATGAAGAGCGCATTCCTGCAGTTCGACCAACGCCTCGACATCATCAACAACGTCATCAAGACCGGTTTCGCCTCGCTCCGCCAACAGTAAACGGTGCTCCCAATGCTGCCAGACACCAAGCGCAGCACTTGGCAGATGGTGTCAGACACCAAGCGCAGAACCGACTCGGTCAAAGCACGCCTTGCGCTTGGTGTCTGACACCGCTCTCGTGGCAGGCTGACCGATCTATGCCAACCCTTTCCGAGTCGAGATCACGCGAAATCGTGAGAGCTGCCGGCGTTGCAGTATCCGAGTTCGTAACGGCCAGCAGCGCCGACGAAGCCGTTAGCGCCGCAGCCGATCTCACCTACCCTCTCGTCGCAAAGTTGTGCGGTGACCGGATCGCCCACAAGACCGAGCGCGGCCTCATCCGTCTACGTATCGCCGATTCTGCGGCGCTCTCGGTTGCATGCGACGAGTTGCTCGCCGCCGCCACGCCCGAAGACGGCGAGGTCGAAGTGTTGATCTCAACGATGGTCGACGGCAACCGCGAACTGATCGCAGGACTCGCCACCGACGAGCAATTCGGTCCAACCGTAATGATCGGGGTTGGCGGCATTCTCGCGGAAGCCATCGAGGACGTCGTCTTTCGGCTTGCGCCGCTCAGCGATTTCGATGCCGATGACATGGTCGAACATCTCTCATCGCAGAAGCTCCTCGACGAGTTCAGAGGTGAGCCGGCGGTCGACCGAGCCTCGCTGCGGTCGACTCTCGTGGCTCTCGGCACACTGGTCGACACGAACCCCGAGATCGTCTCGGTCGACCTCAACCCGCTCATTGTGGTCGACGGAGTTCCCGTCGCCGTCGATGCATTGGTCGAGGTCCGCTCATGAGCCTTAAAGACCTCGATCCGCTGTTCAATCCGCGCGGTGTGATCGTCACCGGCGCGTCAACACACCCCGGCAAGTTCGGGTTCGTCAGCGTTCACAACATTCTACGATGTGGCTACGAGGGCAACGTCTTCCCAATCGGACGCGAGGCTGGCGACTTACTCGGACTCGACGTTCTCACGTCGATCGATCAGGTGCCGGAGGGCCAGGCCGATCTGATCTTCATCTGCACCCCGCCGCCTCTCAATGAGGACTTTCTCCGCGCGGCAGCACGGCGAGGCGTCCGCGCCGCGTTCGTCGCTGCCGGTGGTTATGGCGAGGCCGATGAGGAAGGGGCCGAGGCTGAGCGACGGCTCGTGGCCCTCGCCTCCGAACTTGGCATCGTTCTCGCGGGGCCAAACGGGCAGGGCGTCGTGAGCCCTCCTGCTTCGCTTTGCGCCCAGATCGTTGCGCCATACCCTCCCGCTGGGACGATCGGGGTGGCAAGCCAAAGCGGCAACTTTGTCTCCAGCTTCCTCAATTATGCTGGGCACAACAACGTCGGCATCAGCCGTGCCGTGTCGGCTGGCAATGCGGCGGCCACCAGCGTAATCGACTACCTCGAGTGGTTTGCCCAAGACGACGCGACCAACGTTGGGCTCGCCTACCTCGAGGGGATCGAGGATGGCCGCGACCTGTTCGAACGACTTCGTCAGGTATCGGCGACTATGCCGGTCGTGATCCTCAAGGGTGGCCGCAGCGCCAGCGGCGCCCGGGCAGCAGCATCTCATACCGGCGCACTCGCGTCCGATGACAAGATTTTCGAAGGAATGGCCGCCCAGGCCGGAGTGATCCGAGCCGACGGTGTACAGGACGCGTACGAGGCCGCTGCAACGTTCGCGACGCAGCCACTCCCCGACGGCGGGCGGGTCGCTGTACTGACGACCGTCGGTGGATGGGGTGTAATGACAGCCGACGCAATCGCACGATCCCGTTCGCTCGAGCTCGCCGAGCTCTCAACAGACCTTTACGCGGCGCTCGACGAAAAGCTGCCACCTCGCTGGTCAAAGAACAACCCAATCGACCTCGCGGGCGGCGAGACGCGAGACACGATCGTCGAGGTGCTCGAACTGGTCGCTGCTGACGAGGGCGTCGACGCCGTCATCATGTTGGGAATGGGAATCCAGGCGAATCAGGCGGCTCTAATGCGGTCGGGCCAGTTTTATCCGGACCACGGTCTTGAACGCATCGTAGATTTCCACGAACGTCAAGAGGTTCGCTACGCCGAAGCGGCCGCAGAAACGTCCAGACGGGTCGACAAACCGATTCTCATCGCAACCGAGCTGGCCACGACAGCCCCCACAAATGCGGCGGTAGCTGCGGTTTCCGCAACCGGACGGCTGTGTTATCCCGCGGCCGAACACGCTGTGCGTGCGCTCGACCGGCTCGCCCGTTATCGTCATTGGCTCGACCGCTGACCTGAGACCTACGAAATCTCAGGTCCAAAATCACGCTGCCGATAGGTGCATCATGTCGTTGGTTGCGAGGAACAGGTCTCACGCGGAGACCGCGCGCATCACAAAGGGACATCTCGCTACCAGGCCGGTCCGCTACGATCGCGTCGGCGCCTCGATAGCCGCGCTGATAGCACTGTGGATCACCCGTGATGTTTGGCTCTCGCCCCAACAGACCATCGCGGCCTGGGATGCGTCGGCCCTAGTCGCGCGCACTGACGGGATCGTGCAAGACGTCCTTGGTCAGGGTCATCTCGATGGATGGTACGACGGCTTCTTCGTCGGCCACGACGCCACCCTGTTCAACGGACCGGGTTTTGCGCTGATCGCCGGGTTTCTCTCGTTGATCTCGTTCGGCGCACGTAGTGCGCTCTGCATGGCCCGAGGACCTCACGATTCACCTCACCCTGCGCGGCATGGGATACGCCGCCTACCTCGCCCTGATCGCCCCAGCGCTGGTTCTCGGCGGCATACGACGATTTAGCCGCGAACCGATCGCCGCGTTCTGGGCTGTGTCGCTCACGACCTTCGCGGTGTTCGTCGCAACGTCGTCGATCCGAGAAACCATCGACACATACCCTGTCGCGGACCGTGATCTAGGCGCTGCGGCCGTCATATTGTCAGACGTAGTGCCCGATTGGGGCCGTTTCGCTGTGGATCAGTCGTGGGAGGCGCGCGAACTGCACCGCGTCGGCAACGTCGCGCACTGGCTCGTCGCGAAATCGGGTGCGTCCGCTTTTAACGGGTTCAATCCGGAGACATCGGCGTCGTCCATTTCTCCGTTGCTGCGAGAACTCGACGTCGGTGATGAACTGCATGTCGGGCCGGGCACCGAAGGATCGCTCGCCGCGCTGGGTGTCACTCATCTCGTCTCATTCAACCCGAAGGGTGACGCGTGGTCGCTCGGTGTGGCTGTCTATGAGAGCCCGACCGTGCGCGTCAGCCGGCTCGCCACCAACGGTCCGTTCACGGTGGCCGGTCCCTTCGGCCCTATCGACCAGGCGCACAGCGTTGAATTTGACGTCGGAGATCTCCAGTACCGCCCTGGCAGGTTGCGCGCTCGCGTCGATACCACCAGTCCTATCCTCGTCGACGCCGCGGTGGGATTCTCACCCCGCTGGCATCTCACGATCGATGGTCGAGCAACAGATATCGTGCCCACCGAGGCTGGCACGATCTCGTTCGGGATCGATGAAGGTTCACACCTCATAGAGCTCGAACACCGACTGGGCGGTGCGCACAATCTTGGTCTGGCTATCAGCCTCGTCAGCGCTGTCGGTCTCATGACCGGCCTAGCCCTGCGCTCTAGCCGTCGGCGCGCACGATCCGATACACAGCGCCACCGGTGAGCGCATCGCCGTCGTCGAACCCCGATATGACGAGAGGCTCGCCGTTTGCGTCGGGCACCACAGAGAAGGGACGGCTCACATCTAGCCCCAGTTCGATCATCGTCCAGATGCCGTCTTCACCCTGCTCCATCGCCCAAACGTCACTGCCGCAGTAGTCGCTCCATAGATAAGTCCGGTCGAGCTCGCTAAGCGCACGGCCGGCGTAGACGAAACCGCCGACGGTCGCGCAACGCCCAGCACCGTGCTGATAGGCCACCCATGGATCGGTCAACTCATACTCAACATCGGGCTTGTCGGGCGGTGTTTGAAATGGCTCGAACCCCTCGTAGAGATCCCAACCGAAGTTCAGGCCGCCACCATCGAGCGGGTCGACGACGATGTTGAGTTCCTCCCAGCACGACTGACCGACATCGACGAGAAACATCGAGTCGGTCGATTCGTCGAACGTCAGTCGCCAAGGGTTTCGTAGCCCGATCGCCCAGACCTCTGGGAGCACACCGGGTTCGTCAAAGGTTGGGTTGTCATCGGGAACGTCGTATCCACCTCTCGCGGGTTTGGGTTCAATCCGAATCACCGTGCCGAGAAGCGACGATCCGTCCTGACCGTTACGCCATGGGTCACCTAGGCCGCCACCATCGCCGAATGAGACCCACAACAGTCCGTCGGGACCGAAGGCCAATCCCCCGCCATCGTGTTGAGCGCTCGGCTGAGACACCGACACGATCTCTCGATGATCCGTTTCGATCGTCAGGCCGTCCGCGTCGACGCTGTGCGCAGTCACCACGACGCGCTGTGAGCCATCCTTGGCATTCGATGACCGATACAAATAGAGCCACTCGCCGTCGGGCGAAAACACGGCCGTGAGAGCACCCCCATCGTGCTCAGCACGGGTCTGGTCGCTCAGATCGACGAGGAGGTCGCCGGACTCAAGGTCCATGATGCGCCCCTGTCGTTCGACGACGATGCTCCATCCGTTGACCGGGTGTACCTCTACCCAGGTCGGCTGATCGAAGTCGCCGACCTTCTCGCTGCGATAGGCGGTCGAGGTCTCGGTGACCTGCGGTGCGGTATCGGGACCGCTACAGGGTCGTCGCGTGGCACTATCGGATAGAGCTCGTTCGATCAGTTCTGCGGTGTCGACGTCGACATCCCCATCACTGCTATCAACATTGTCTTCGTCTACCCCATCGGTCGAGTCGGCATCGTCATAGACGAGGAACAGGAATCCCATCCCAACGAGCGCGGCGAGGACCAAGACAGCGACTGGAATGATCACCCGGGAACGCATCCGACAACTCTAGGAGCGCAACAGGCGACACCGCTGCAGCGGGCCAGAAGGCTCGTCAGTGGGTTTGTCCTGCAACGCGTATGACACGAATAACCTCGTCGGCCAAGCCAGCGGCCTCGGCATTTGCACGCTGGCGATCGACGTCGGCGGTGGTGCGTACCTCGCTGTAGATCTTGAGCTTCGGTTCCGTGCCACTCGGACGGATGAGCACCCGAGCTCTCTCGCCGAACTCCATAGCAACCATGTCGCTCGGAGCAAGCTCTCCAACACCACCGCGATAGTCGGTGACAGCTGCACTCTGTGTATTGACATCCACGTCGGCGCAGCCGCGAAGCCACTCCAGGCCCCTCTGAACCTCGGCGTAGGCGTTGGGGTCCTGGGTCATCACGATTCGCTGCGCTTCGCCAAAGCGACCGTACTCAACCGCAAGTTCCTCGAGCCGATCTGTGAGGCTGCGTCCATTCAAGCGCAGCGATGCGACGAGGTCGAGCATGATCAAGGCCGCGCTGATGCCGTCCTTTTCATGCACGACGTCATTGACCGAATAACCGAGCGCCTCCTCGTATCCGAACACGAACCGATGATCGGGCATGTCAAGACCTGGCCGAACAACCCATTTGGATCCCGTCAACGTTCTGACACATCGCGCCCCGTGTGCAGTGGCGATCGCGTCGAGTGCGCTTGCGGACACAACCGTCGTCGACACGATCCGGTTGGGACCGCTCGTGCCAGCGAGGAGGTGGTCTCCGAGCAACCTGCCGACCTCGTTGCCGCTTAGCTGTCGCCACCTTCCATCGTCGATGGTTGCAACGGCGAGGCGATCGGCATCGGGATCGTGGGCGAAGGCCACATCGGCGCTGCTGGCCAGAGCCTGGGACAGCAATAGATCCGACGCACCAGGCTCCTCTGGATTGGGGAACGCCACGGTCGGGAAATCGGGATCCGGCGCAAATTGGGCCGCAACCGGGCTCAACGTAAAGCCGATCCGGTCGGCCAGTCGGCTGGTCGTTTCACCGCCGACCCCGTGCATCGCCGAATACGCCACCGTGAGGTCATCGATACCATCAGCGAGCCCGGCCGGAATGATCGCTTCCAGATAGCGATCGAGGATCTCGTGGCCGATTGTCTCGCAACGCTCGGGGTTGGAAACAACCTCGATGGTCGAGCCCACAATCTCATCGACAGCCGACTCGATCGCGCTGGTAGCAGGCGGGAGCAGCTGGGAGCCGGAACTCTCGTATGCCTTGTAGCCATTGTCCGCCGGCGGATTGTGACTGGCGGTGACCATCACGCCGACGTCGGCGTTCTGGACCAGCATCTGCCGCGCCAGCAGGGGAGTGGGCCCGGGCTGATCGAACAGGTGGACCTGCCAGCCGGCATCCCGGAAGATGGCAGCAGTGTCGAAGGCGAACTCATCGGACTGATAGCGGGCGTCGTAGCCGATGACGATCCGCTGCGCGGAGGCGAGCTTCGCGGAGGCGTACTTCAACAGGCCCACGGCGGTCTGCCGTACCACCAGCCGGTTCATGCGCAGCGGCCCGGGGCCCAGCTCCGCACGCAGTCCGGCGGTGCCGAACGCGAGCCGGCCGGCGAACAGCCGCTCCAGGGAGTCGTAGGCCACCTGTCCGCCCTGGCGGGCGTCGTCGAGCAGCTCGGTCAGCTCGGTGCGGGTGCGGGGATCCGGGTCCAGCTCGATCCACCGCGCCACGGTGGTCAGCAGCTTGTCACTGTGCAGCGGGGTCGCCATCAGCTGGCCTCCAAGGTGCTG
>JADFOM010000089.1 GCA_022562835.1 Acidobacteriota bacterium
ATGACGCAGCACCGTCGACCTCTGAGCTGCGCATCGCCAAGGCCCAACTCGTCTGTTTGCTTGAAGGATTGGTGCAGGGAATTCAGGCCACCCTGTTCGCGCAGCAAATGGCGGCCCAACAGCAATTGGCGAACATCCGTGGGCAGTTACCCGAAGCAGCGGCGGGTGACACCGAATCGCGGCCCGGCACCTATCTGTGAGCGGGTCCATGCGCAACTGCGGTGTCAGACACCGAGTGCAAGACTTGTTAGGATCCGAGCCGCTGGTGCACTCGGTGTCTGACACCCGAGCCACCGAGGGGCATCGACGGTTGGCGACGCGAGCTGGCCGCGATACAGATGACATCGGTGTGATTCGATCGGAGGGCGCATGACAAAGCGGAGTTCGTTCACGCATCTGCATGTGCACACCGAGTACTCGATGCTCGACGGCGCTTCACGTCTCGACGAGCTGGTTGCCGTCGCGGCAGCCGATGGTCAACCCGCTCTTGGAATCACCGATCACGGCAACATGTACGGAATACTCGACTTCTATCGGGCGTGTCGTGACCACGGCATCAAGCCGATCCTCGGAACCGAGGCATACATGGCGCACGACAACCGCCATGAGCGCCCGTCGCGGCGTGGCAGGGTTGACGATTCGGGTGGCGACGCTGAGGGAGGCAACAAGCTCTATTACCACCTGACGCTGCTGGCGGAGAGCAACACCGGCTACAAGAACTTGATTCAGCTGGCGAGTCGGGCATTTATGGAGGGCTACTACTACAAGCCCCGTGTCGACTGGGAGACCTTGTCAGACCACTCCGAGGGCATTATTGCGACTACGGGCTGCCTCGGCGGTCACGTCCTGCAAAGCCTTCTGCGCGGCGATGTCGACGGTGCGACCGCGAAGGCTGCTCGGCTTCAGGACATCTTCGGACGCGACAACCTATTCGTTGAGCTCCAAGATCAAGGTCTGCCTGAGCAGGCGCAGACCAACCCGCAGCTCCTTGAGATAGCGAAGCGCATCGGTGCGCCCTTGCTCGCCACCAACGACAGTCATTACACACATCGCGAGGATGCGCAGGCTCATGATGCGCTGCTCTGTGTGCAGACCGGCTCGTTGATGTCGGACCCCAATCGATTCAAGTTCTCCGGCGAGGAGCACTATCTCAAGAGCGCTGACGAGATGCGATATATCTTCTCGGAACTTGAATCGGCGTGCGACAATACGCTTTGGATCGCCGAACGCGCGGAGGTCGAGATCGAGTTCGGAAACCCGCAGCTGCCGAGCTTTCCGCTGCCCACCGAGTTCGAGTCCGACGACGACTACCTACGGCACCTCACGATGGAGGGCGCACGCAAGCGCTGGGGCGACGCGCTGCGCGACGACGTCGTAGATCGCCTGGTCTATGAACTCCAGACGATCAGCGACATGGGATTCTCGTCCTACTTCCTCATCACCTGGGACCTGATCAAACACGCAAGAGACGCGAACATTCGGGTGGGCCCGGGGCGTGGATCCGCGGCGGGTTGCGCGGTGGCCTATTGCTTGTGGATTACCGATCTCGACCCGATCCGCTACGACCTCTTGTTCGAACGGTTTCTAAACCCGTCGCGGTTGTCGATGCCAGACATCGACATGGACTTCGACTCCCGCTACAGAGACGAGATGATCCGCTACGCATCGGAGAAGTACGGCCGCGATCATGTCGCTCAAATCGTGACCTTCAGTCAGATTAAGGCACGAGCTGCGGTGCGCGACGCCGCCCGCGTGCTCGGCTACGACTATGGCATGGGTGATCGCATCGCCAAGGCGATGCCGCCGCTGATCATGGGCCGAGACACTCCGCTGCACGCATGTCTCGAGGAAAACCCGAAATACCGCGCTGGCTACGCGATGGCCAGCGAACTGCGTGACATGGTGAGCGCCGATAAGGACGTCGAAACGATCGTCGGTGTGGCCAAGGGCCTCGAGGGGCTGCGGCGACAGGACGGCATTCACGCAGCCGCAGTGGTGATCACCAAGGATCCGCTCACCGACTACCTACCGATTCAGCGCAAGCCCGAATCCGGCAAGGACCCCGAGGAGTCACCCGTCGTCACCCAATACGAGATGCACGGCGTCGAAGCCCTCGGATTGTTGAAGATGGACTTCCTCGGGCTCCGAAATCTCGATGTAATCAGCGACACGCTCGAAATCATCAAGGCGACGCGTGGCATTGAGGTCGATATCGACCACGTCTCGCTCGAGGACGAGTTGACCTACAAGCTGCTGTCAGCGGGCGACAGCATCGGCGTGTTCCAGCTTGAATCGTCACCGATGCGAGCCCTCATGCGCTCGCTCAAGCCTGAAACGTTCGATGACGTGGCTGCCCTGGTCGCTCTCTATCGGCCCGGTCCGATGGAAGCGAACATGCACAACGACTACGCGGACCGCAAGAACGGGCGCAAGCCCGTGGAGTATCTACATCCGGATGCTGAGGAGATCCTCTCTGACACATACGGCCTGATGATCTATCAGGAATCGATGATGCGGGTAGCTCAACGTTTCGCCGGTTACTCGCTTGCAGACGCCGACAATCTTCGCAAGGCATGCGGCAAGAAGATCCGTGAGGTGATGGCCGCAGAGAAGAAGAAGTTCGTTCACGGCTGCGAGACCACCGGCTATGGAGTTGAGCTCGGCGAGCAATGGTGGGCAATCATCGAGCCCTTCGCTGACTACGCGTTCAACAAGAGCCACAGCTACGGGTATGGCTACATCGCCTATCAGATCGCCTATCTGAAGGCTCACTATCCCGTCGAATACCTCGCAGCGCTGCTTTCAAGTGTCAAGGGCAGCCTCGACAAGGCGGCCGTCTACCTCAACGAGTGTCGGGTCATGGGCATCGATGTCATCGTTCCTGACGTGAACCGGGCTCAGGTCGATTTCTTCGGCATTCCAAACCTCGATGAGGGCACCGAGGAGCTGGGCACGATCGTGTTCGGCATGTCTGCGGTGCGCAATGTCGGCGAAGGTCTCAGCAAGGCGATTGCGGCCGAGAGGGAGGCCAATGGTCCGTTCGAGGATTTCTATGATTTCGTGGAACGTGTCGAACTCTCGGTGCTCAACAAGCGCACGATCGAGTCTCTGATCAAGGCCGGTGCCTTTGATTCTGTGGGCCACGCCCGCAAGGGTCTGCTAGCGGTGCACGAACAGATCATCGACCACACCGTCGCACGCCGCAAGGAGCACGACATGGGGGTGATGTCGTTGTTCGGCGAGGCTGAGGACGACATCGTGTTCGACGAACGTCCCGCGATCTCAGAGGATGAGTTCGACAAGAAAATCCGTTTGGCGTTCGAAAAGGAGATGCTCGGGCTCTATATCTCCGATCATCCGCTCAGGGGGGTCGAGTCAGCGCTCGCTCGCCGTACCGATTGCACGATCAACGCGTTGATGGAGTCGGGCGAAGACAAGATGTCGAAACGCGTTGGCGGCGTAGTGACCAACCTCCAGAAGAAGTGGACCCGTAAGGGCGACCTGATGGCGGTCTTCGAGTTAGAGGATCTCGAGACTTCGATCGAGGTCATGGTGTTTCCCCGCACGATGACCGAACACGGGCACAAGCTGGCCGAAGATGCTGTCATCACCTTGTTCGCCCGCCTCGATGGACGCGAGGATCAGCCGAAGCTGATCGCTCGCGATTTCGACGTGGTCGAACTCGAAGAGGTCGGCAGTGCACCGCCGGTTCGGGTCAGGCTCAACCCATCCAGCGTGACCCAAGACACGATCGATAGTTTGCACAAGCTGCTGGGCGAACATCCGGGCGACTCGCAGGTCTATCTCCACATGGATGGTGGCCAGGTGGTGCGGCTTTCAGACGAGTACCGGGTCGATTCTCGCAACGGTCTGGTCGCGGAGTTGCGCGTGTTGCTTGGTTCCGAAGCGGTCGTGGTCTGAAACTTATGCACGTTCGCTGAATACCTTTTGTCTGCGCAGCGCAGCGAGTCGGTGGGGTCAGGCGACGCTAGAATGGCTGCTCTGTGGGGGTAGGAGGCGGCATTAGCACGTTCGGATGAGCGATTGTCGAGTGTGAGACCGACTCGAAAGCGGGGGCTGGTTTGCGCTCCGCCGTTTGAGCCGCTGGACTAGATGACTGGGTGTAGGGCAACGAGACCGTTGAGGCGCGAGGGCAGATGGCGATCGAAGTCGAAACCAAAGACACGACAGCACTGAGTGATAGCGAGATCGAGGAGATGGCCGACATGTGTGTCGGGCAGCCGCTCCCGTTCGAAGTTGGAGCGCTGTCCAAGCAGACCGAAGCGTGGGTCCTGGTGACCACGGCTCGAATGGGCGCCAAGCTCAAGGGTTTCGCGTTTTGTACGCTGGAGAGGATTGGTGGCACCCCGAGCGTTCTAATCGGCTTGGGTTCGGTGGCGACAGGCAGTCGCTCTGACAGCATCTTGAGAGGCATCGTGACCGACCAACTGCGTCGCGCTGTGCTTGCCTTCCCTGATGAGGATGTGCTGTTTGGCGTACAGATCATTCGGCCCGCCGGGTTTGCCGTGCTGAAGGGTCTCGACGGAATCGTGCCTGCTCCCGACCACAAGACATCGGGCGAGGAGCGCGCTTGGGGTCGTCGACTGGCTAAACGTTTTGGCGTCGGATCGCTCTCATACGACGACCGGCAGTTTCGCGTCTCGGGTAAGGGTTCGCTCGCGAACGCCGTCGATTTCGATTCGGCCAAGGACCAAGACGTCGACGATGTGACCGCAGGGTTCTTCGACGGCATTGACGCACCGAACGGGGATTCGCTCATCGCTCTCGGTTGGGCGATGGCCGAAGAACTCGACAAGTTGGCGCGCTGAACTTCTTCGACGCTGTCGAGAGGCGGCGGATGGTGAGGGATTTCAGCGCCGAAATGGTCGATGAGGCTTCCCTCACGATGCTGTTGGACGCTGCTCGCAGAGCGCCGAGCGCTGGCAATACGCAGGGCACCGACCTGCTGGTGCTGGAAGGTAGAGAGTGCGAGGCGTATTGGGAGGTCACGCTCGGCGCGGAGCGCAGGACCACCTTTCGATGGCCTGGGTTGCTCGTCGCTCCGGTCTTGTGTGTGGTTTTGGTCGACCCGACCGCGTATGTGCAGCGCTACAGCGAACCCGATAAACGTCACAGCGGGCTTGGAGTAGACGAGGCCGCTTGGCCCGTGCCCTACTGGTTTGTCGATGCGGGCGCCGCGGCAGAGGCGATCTTGTTAGGCGCGACCGCATCAGGCCTGGGCGCGTGCCTGTTTGGGCTCTTCGATCACGAAAGAGCCGTGCTCGAGCGATTCGACGTTCCAGCGCATTATCGGGGGGTTTGCACTATCGCCATTGGTCACCCCGGCGACGACGCAAGGGCATCGCGGTCGACATTGCGTACCAAGCGGTCGCTGGAGTCGGTTGTGCATCGTGGGCGCTGGTAGGTTGAGCGGCCGATCTCGCGACAGGGGAACCTTGATGGCCACGAAGAAGAAGACGGCAGCCAAGAAAACAGCGGCCAAGAAGAAGGCGCCGGTGAAGAAGACCGCAGCTAAGAAGACTGCAGTGAAGAAGAAGACAGCGGCGAAGAAGAAGGCGCCGGTGAAGAAGACCGCAGCTAAGAAGACTGCAGTGAAGAAGAAGGCCCCGGCTAAGAAGAAGGCAGCCAGGAGGAAGGCCTCCTCACAGGTTCCGATCGTCGACTACCTCGTGCTGGGCAAAACCCCCTACCTCAAGGCCGCTCAGTGCAAGAGCTGTGGTGCACGGTTCTTCGATCGTCGCAACGCATGTGCGAGTTGCGGTCGAACCGAGTTCAAGTCGGCACGGGTCAAGTCTCGTGGCGAACTCGTCGCATTCACGATCGTGAGTTTCGCGGCTCCCGGCATCGACGTACCGTTCATTTCCGGCATCATCGATTGCGACGGAACCAGTGTTCGGGGCAACGTCATTGGTGTCGATCCCACACCGGCGAACGTCGATGTTGGGATGAAGCTCAAGTTGGCGACGTACTCTCTGGGCAAGGACGTGAACGGCGTCGAGGCAGTCGGCTTCGGCTATGAGCCTGTATAAGTGATTTCAACGATTACAGCGAGGCGTCCACCGTCATGGTGTGACGCAACCCACAAAATGACTTTGAAGGGACAAGACCATGGCAGCAAATGATGTATGGATCCTCGGCGCGAATATGACGAAGTTTGGGAAACACCCGAACAGCGACACCATCGACCTCGCGGCCGAGGCGACACTCGCAGCGCTCGCCGACGGCGGTGTGACCATCAAGGACATGGGGGTGCTGGCCGCGGGTTGTTTGATGCAGGCGAGCGCCGGCATTGGACAACAACTCCAGAAGCAGATTGGCCAGACCGGTATTCCGGTGTACAACGTGTCGAACGCCTGCGCCACGGGAGCGACCGCACTTCGTGTTGCCATCATGACCGTCAAGTCCGGCGAGGCCGATATGGGTCTTGCCGTTGGAGTCGAAAAGCTTGCTGGCGCCGGCCTGTTGGCGGGCGGATCGCGAGCCGAGGACGCCGACGGCTGGACGCCGAGCGGTCGCTTCGGGTCCGTTGCTGCAATCGACGGACGGATCGGCACCAACACCATGCCTGGTGTGTTTGCGCAGGTCGGCACCGAGTACGGACACAAGTACGGCGGGGCCAGCTTCGAGCTTTTTGCTCGTATCTCGGAAAAGAATCACGCACACTCGACGCTGAACCCACTGGCCGCCTACCAGAAACGCTTTACGGTCGAGGAGATCATGAACGACATCATGATCTCCTACCCCAACACTCGCCCGATGTGCTCGGGTAACTGCGACGGCGCCGCGGCAATGGTGGTCGTGAGCGACAAGAAGCTAAAGACGCTTTCCAAGACACAGCAGAAACGAGCGGTCAAGATCTCTGCATCGGTGCTGACGAGCGATCCCTATGAGGAGCGCTGCCAGGTGTTGCCCGACGTCAACACCCTGACCCGTCAGGCCGCCGACACCGCATACGAACAGGCGGGAATCGGTCCCGAAGACCTTGATCTCGTTGAGCTGCACGACTGTTTCGCAACCGCCGAACTCGTGCACTACGACAATCTGAAGCTCTGCAAGCAGGGCGAAGCGGTCGACTTCTTCGAGTCGGGCGCCCCGGACCGCGATGGAAGGCTTCCCGTGAACGTGTCTGGGGGGCTGCAGTCCAAAGGTCATCCGATCGCGGCGACCGGTATCGCCAACATCTACGAGGTCGCCACGCATCTTCGCGGCGAAGCCGGTAACCGACAGATCAAGGGTGCCAAGGTCGGACTCGCCCATGTCATCGGCCTCGGTTCGGCCTGTGGAGTGCACATCCTAGAAAAGGCCGCCTAACCACAGGTGGTTCTCTGTTTTTCTGACCCGTAGGGTGCCGAAAACGGCACCCTACGGGTCAGAAAAACAGAAAGTGGTAGTGGTGTGTCAGTATCTGCGGTCATGGTTTCGCTATCTCCGTGGGTTCAAGGCGCGCGCCCAAAGACTCTCCCCGCCGCCGTTGTTCCGGTCGTGGTCGGCACCGCGTGTGTGGTTGGCGACGGTGTCATCTGGTGGCGCGCTGCCTGCGCCATGATCGTTGCGGTTGCGCTGCAGATCGGCACGAACTTCGCGAACGACTACAGCGACGGTGTGCGCGGTACCGACGACGACCGGACCGGACCGCTGCGTCTGGTCGCCAGTGGAGTGGCTTCGCCGACCTCGGTCAAACGAGCGGCACAGCTCAGCTTCGGCATCGCCGGGCTATTCGGCACCGCCGTGAGTATCGCAGTCGGGCCCGAGTTGTTGGTCGTTGGAGTGCTCTCGGTCGCCGCAGGTTGGCTCTACACCGGCGGACCCAAACCGTACGGTTACTACGGCTGGGGCGAAGTCTTCGTGTTCGTCTTCTTTGGCTTGGTAGCGACTATCGGATCGGCCTATGTGCAACACCGTGAGATTCTCGGCGTAGCTGTAATTGCCGCGGTCCCGGTTGGCCTGCTGGCCACCGCATTGCTGATCATCAACAACCTGCGCGACATTCCTAGCGATGCAGCGACGGGCAAGAACACGCTCGCCGTGCGCATGGGTGATCGAAATACCAGGATTTTCTATACCGCAACGATCGCCCTGAGCTTCGTCGGTGTGGTCGCGGTGGGATCGACGTACAGGCCGTGGGCATCTATTGCGCTCGGCGGGCTCGTGTTGACCCCCGCGCCCGTACGGGTCGTCGCCTCTGGCGCAACTGGTGCCTCGCTAATCTCGGTGCTCGGCGCAACTGGTCGTCTTCAGCTCGTCACGGGGCTGCTCCTGGCAACCGGCATCGCGCTGAGCGGCTAGGGACGTTCGCTTCTCCGGTCCGAGTAACGCGTTCAGGCGCGTGTGGCGGTGAAGAGTTGAGCCGCGCCGGTGAACATCATGGTGTGGACGATCGGGTCGAACCCTGACTCGGCCATCATGGAGGACAGCTCGTCGGCCTCGGGAAGGTAGCTCACCGACTCGGGCAGGTATCGATATGCGTCTTTGTCCGACAACATCTCGACGAGCCGAGGGACGATCTTG
>JADFOM010000090.1 GCA_022562835.1 Acidobacteriota bacterium
GAGCTTGGGTGCGCGCCCGACAGCAGTGTTTGACCCCATGCCCACGAGTTTCTCTTCAACACGGAAACCAACGAAGTTGCCGAGTGTCTGCTCGAAGTCGAATTCGGCGAGCGATAGGTCGATGTTCCAAGTGCCGGCGATGTCATCATCGGCTGCGGGCGAGGTCTCTGTCGGTTCGGTGTCGACGCTGCCGGTGGGGGCGGTCGTGGTGCTCGTCTCGAGCCCGGCTTTAGCCGTTTCGATCGAGACCTCCTCGGGGGCATCATCACTGAAGAACCAGTACACGCCGAATGCAGCCGCCGCTACCAACACAGCTCCGACGACCCCGCCGATGATCAAGAAGCGCTTTCTCTTGTCGTTCATGGCTGTCGACTGTACTTCGCCACCGTGTATCAACCCGCGCGCCGGTTGACGGTTCTCTCGAAATCAGTGAGAGCCGTGGCCGTGATCGTCGAGAATCAACAGATCGCCATGGTCGTGACCGTCGTGATCGCCGAGAAAGCGGCCACCGTAAGCAACGCGGAGAAGGTCCTGGGTCAGGACCTCTTCGGGAGTGCCGCCGGCGATGAGATTGTTTGCCATGAGCAACACGGTGTCGCAGTGTCGCGCTTCGTCGAGATGGTGAGTCGACATCACTACTGTGGTACCGGTGGATCGTTCGGTCTCGATTAGATCGAGAATCATTTGCTGGGAGGCCAGGTCAAGACCGGTGATCGGCTCATCCATCAAGAGCACCGCCGGATCCTGGACAAGGGCCTGGGCGAGCAGAACACGTTGCTGTTGGCCACCGGACAACTCGCCGAATCGTTCGTTGAGCAATGAAGTGACGTCGGTTCGCTCGGCCGTGTCGTCGATGCGCGCTCGTCGAGCGGAATTGATACGTCCAACCAACCCGGTCTCGCCATAGAGGCCCATCGTGATGACCTCGCGTGCAGACAACGGCATCCAGGTCTCGTGGCCGGGACGCTGACGGACAAACGCGACAGGGCCGGTCGAGACCGAACACCGTCCCTCGTTTGGTTCGGTTAGACCGGCGACCACATTTAGTAATGTGGTCTTTCCGGATCCGTTAGGGCCGACCAGGGCGGTCGCCGACCCAGCGAAAAACGTTGTCGCGATTGAATCGAGAGCGATGGTGCGGCCAAACCGCACGGTTAGATCGCGTAGCTCGATTACAGCGTCGCCCATGCTCGCGATCGTACCCTCACCCCCACTTGTTGTGTTTTTCTGACCCCTAGGACGCCCTTTTGGGCGTCCTAGGGGTCAGAAAAACCGAAAAGCAGTTCGGTTAGCGCGTCCACGAGTGCGAGCGTGTCGCCTCCGTCCGCGGCAACGGAGTCGATGCGAGCGGAGATTTGCTCTGTTTCGAGCGCGGCGTCTAGTCGTGACTCAACGACCAGCCCCACCCGACTGCGCACCTCGAGCAACGTACGCGCGCGGCGTCTCTGCCCACGGAGGTCCTGAGCTTCAAGGGCCGTGTCGTGCTCATCGATCGCTCCGATCAGCTCCTCGATGCCCTCGGCCGAAGTCCCGATCGTCGCGACGATCGGTGCTCGCCAGCTGTGGTCGTTCGTCGCGGTTAGGTCGAGCATCAGCTCGAGATCACGTCGGGTGTCGCTGGCACCGGGCCGGTCGGCCTTGTTGATCACGAACACGTCGGCGACCTCCAACAGGCCCGCTTTGTTGGCCTGGATGGCATCGCCCCAACCGGGGGTCACCACGACAACGGTTGTGTCGGCGGCCGCTGCGATGTCGACCTCGACCTGGCCGACGCCGACGGTCTCGACGATGATCACATCGAAACCAATGGCGTCGAGGAGTCGAAATGCAGCGGGTGCTGCTGCGCTAAGCCCGCCTTCGCTGCCCCGCGTCGCCATCGAGCGAATGAAAACATCCGCTTCGCCGAGCACCGAGTCCATACGGATGCGATCGCCGAGAATCGCTCCACCGCTGACCGGCGACGACGGGTCGATTGCCATGACGGCGACGCGCCCTCGCCGTGCGAGACGCGCCGCGAGGTGACCCGTGATCGTAGACTTGCCCACCCCCGGTGCCCCGGTGAGCCCGATGATCTGCGCCTGGTTGCGTGGGTGGATCAACGCCTCGAGGTCGCGTTCGCCACGTTCGACCCGGGTGAGGAGTCGGCCAATCGCACGACGCGAACCAGCCGATGCCGCCTCGACCTCGTCGCTGATGTCCATAGATTTGTACTCAGCGCCGCGAGACGGAGCGAGCGATCGCCACGACCTCGTCCGACGATGCGCCTGGACCGAGCACGGCTGCGACGCCTGCGTCGAGCAATGTTTTGACATCGGGATCGGGGATGATCCCGCCGACGATCACCGAGACGTCCAAGCCAGCGTCGGCCACGGCCTTGACCATCTTGGGCGCAAGCGTCAGATGTCCGGCGTTGTGCATAGAAAGACCGATGATGTCTGCATCCTCCTGCTCGACAGCAGCGATGATCGACTCGGTGCTTTGTCGCAGCCCTAGATAGATGACTTCACATCCACCATCGCGCAACATTCGAGCAACAACCTTGAGACCACGATCGTGACCGTCGAGGCCCAGCTTGGCCAATACGACACGCACGGGATGATCGGCAGTGTCGGCTTCGTCACCACTCATACGATCGCTGCTTCGACATAGGTTCCGAAGATGTCGGTCAATGCGTGAACGATTTCACCCTCGGTCGCCCGTGCCCGCACCGCTTCGATGAGCGGTGGCACAAGGTTGGTGCTCGAATCGGCAGCAGCCCTGCGAATCACGGAAAGGGATTCCTCGACGATCTCATCGTTGCGTTGCTGCATGGTCTCAGCGAGGCGCTTGAGCTGGATGTTCTCGGTCTCCTGGTCGATCTGGAGCAGTTCGGTCTGATCGTCAGACCCGTCCGTGAAGTCGTTCACTCCCACGATGATGCGTTGGCCCGCATTGACCGCCCGCTCGAACCGGTAAGAGCTGTCAGCTATCGTGCCGACAAAATAGCCGTTGTCAATGCCGGCGTAGACACCTTCAAGGATCGACCCGTTCCCGATGTCATCGAGGTGGGCGAAGATTTCCTCCGCCTGACGTTCCATCTCGTTTGTCATCCACTCGACGTAGTCCGAGCCGCCAAGCGGGTCGGCCACCGAAGCTACGCCCGACTCGTGCGCAACCACCTGTTGAGTACGCAGCGCAATGCGAGCTGCCTTTTCGGAAGGAAGTGCCAAGGCTTCGTCGTAGCTGTCGGTGTGAAGGCTCTGGGAGCCGCCCAGCACAGCGGCCATCGCCTGCATCGCGACCCGCGCAATATTGACCTCGGGCTGTTGAGCGGTAAGCGAAACGCCTGCGGTCTGGGTGTGGAATCGACATTTCATCGAACGCTCGTCGACGGCGCCATAACGTTCGGAGAGCCATCTCGCCCAGATTCGACGGGCCGCCCGAAACTTGCCGATCTCCTCAAAGAAGTCGATGTGACTATTGAAGAAGAAGCTAAGACGCGGCGCGAATTCGTCTACCGAAAGGCCGGCCGCCACCCCGGCCTCGACGTAGGCGAAACCATTCGCGAGGGTGAAAGCGAGTTCCTCTGCGGCCGTCGAACCCGCTTCACGAATGTGATAGCCAGAAATCGAGATCGGGTTGAATCTCGGCATCTGTTCGGTGGTAAACGAAACAACATCGGTGACCAGCCTCATCGAGGGGCGGGGGGGAAAGATGTATTCCTTCTGCGCCTGGTATTCCTTGAGCACGTCGTTTTGCAGCGTGCCGGCGAGTCGAGACCTGTCGACACCGCTGTTTTCGGCGACTGCGACATACATGGCGAAGAGGATCGCGGCCGGGCCGTTGATGGTCATCGAGGTCGAGACCCCGCCGAGATCGATATCGGCGAACAGGTCGGTCATGTCGTCGAGGGTGTCGATCGCGACGCCGGCTCGGCCGACCTCTCCCAGCGCCCATTCGTCGTCGCTGTCGCGGCCCATCAATGTGGGCATATCGAACGCGGTCGACAGCCCGGTGCCGCCCGCACGGAGTAGTTCCTTGAACCTAGCGTTGGTGTCCTCTGCGGTACCGAACCCGGCGAACATACGCATCGTCCAAAACCGAGATCGGTACATCGATGCATGAATGCCGCGGGTGTAGGGAAACTGGCCCGGAAATTCGGCGTCGCCGTAGACGGCGTCGAGCGGAATGCCCGACATCGTCTCGAACGGGCCTTCACGCAGTGGTGAAGCCTCGTAGGCGTCCTTCCACTCCTGGGACGGTGAGCCTGAGCTATCGGTCATTTACAAAAGATCCGCTAGCACCGGCTCCACGATCGAATCGTACTCGAATTGGTACAGGCCGGCGTGGGTGAGTCGCTCCCATGTGGGCAGCGTCGAAGCTAGGTCGCTCATTGTCTTTCGATTGACAGCGTCGAGGTTCGGCCTTTCGTCCTCGAAGGAGTGCTGCCGGATCACGATGCTCGCCTGCCAGGACTCCGTACTGGAGGACGAAAGGGGCGAGGCCGCGGTACTCCTCGATCACGTTGCGAAGCTCAGCGAGTATCAGCCGGGTGGCATCGGCCGGACTCAGCCCGGCGTTGTTGTTCCCGATGGTTGATAGAGAGCGGTCACAAACCAGCATGTGAAGGTCCCGTAGACCGTCGATGTGGTGGTAGAGCGCGCGGGTGGTGACGTTGAGTGCCTGTGCTACCTGTCCCACCGTGAGCGATTCCAGCCCGTTGGCCTTGACCAGCTCATCTGCGGCGGCAGTGAGTCCTTCGGTGGTGATAACGGGTGGTCGTCCGACGCTTCTCTTCTCCGTCTGCATTTATCGGATGATACGAGTGGCGAACAGTAACCGTACGTCGCCGGGAAGATTCGCGGGAGATTCCCAGAAACATGGTCCGTATGGTTCAGTAGGCAGGGGAAACGTTGACCAGGATGGCCTTCGGTTGCCCGATCCGGCGCAGTGCCAGTTCTAGAGCAGTGCCAGTTCTAGAGAAGTCCTTTTCTGTCCGCTGGGCGTGCTGGCGTGTCGACGTGATTTACGAGATGGCTCGAAGCGTTGTCGAAATAGGCGGTCATCTCGGACCGGCGTTCGTCGGAAAGCTCCGCTACCTCCAATGCTGCGATCATGTGGCGCATCCAGGCGTTGCGCTGCTCGGTGCCGATGGCGAACGGGGCGTGACGCATCCGCAGCCGCGGGTGGCCGCGCTCAACGCTGTAGTCGTCTGGCCCGCCCCAGTACTGGATCAGGAATCCACAGAGTCTCGCTCTTGCGCCGGTCAGGTCTTGTTCGGGATACAGCGGACGTAGCAAGGGGTCTTCGGCCACATCGTCGTAGAAGCGACCGACCAATTCTTCGAAGAATGGCGACCCGCCGACCTCGTCGTAGACCGATTCACTCATGATTGCGCCCACCCATCGGTCGCGCGCTGTGGTGTTGATTGATCACACATCGAGCCTCTCCGTAGTGACGCCACCGTCGACCAGCTGTGCTCGCAGCTCGCGCTTGAGGAACTTGCCGTTCGCGTTGCGCGGGAGTTCATCGTCGAGGAACCAGATGAGCTCGGGCACCTTGAACGCGGCGATCTTCTCGCGCGCGTGGGTTATCAGCTCGGCCGCAGTGACGTGCTTATCGTCCTTGAGCACAATTGCGACCCCGGGCACCTCGCCGAGTCGATCATCGGGCACTGCGAACACGGCGCACTCACGCACGGCTGGATGGTCGAAGAGCGCAGCCTCCACCTCGGCGCAGTAGATGTTCTCGCCGCCGCGCAAGACCATGTCCTTTAGGCGGTCGACGATCGTGATGAAGTTCGCCTCGTCGATATAGGCGAGGTCTCCCGTGTGGAACCATCCGTCGGTGATCGCCTCGGCCGTTGCTTCGGGTTGGTTGAGGTAGCCACGAATCACGTTCGCACCGCGAACCCACAGCTCGCCGACCTCGCCGCTCGGGCGATCGTTTCCGTTCTCGTCGACGATGCGCGACTCCATCACCGGAAGCGGTGGTCCGACACTGCTGGGGTTGTCGATATAGAAGTCCCCGGAGTTGAGGCTGATCACGCCAGCCGTCTCGGTCAGCCCGTAGCCGGTCGCGGGTCGCGCTCTTGAAAGTTTAGCGTCGATCGAGCGGACCAGGTCGGGTTGCATCGGGGCGCCACCGCCGCCGAGCGCGTTGAGGCTCGAGGTGTCGTAGTCGGCGAAGTCGGGATGCTCCACGATCTCCCTGCTCATCACGGGTACACCGGTAAACGAAACAACGTTCTCGCGTTCGATCATCTTCAACGCTTCGAGTGGATCCCACTTGTACATCAAGATGATGCGCGCCCCGAGCAACGAATAGGGATGCAGTGAGCAGTTGCAGCCCGTCACGTGAAACAGCGGAACCGCCAGGAGAATCGCTGGTTGAGGCTTGTCCTCGAACTCCTCAGGCTGCTTGACATAGGCTTGCATGGTGAGGGTCACGAGGGTGTTCCAGAAAGCGAGGTTCAACATGTTGGTGATGACGGCGCGATGGGTCATCACCGCACCCTTCGGAAATCCCGTCGTGCCTGACGTGTAGAAGATGTTGCAATCGTCCTCGGGGACGATTTCGACCGTTGGGAGAGGCGGAGCCTCGCCATCTCCCAACGCGTCAGCGAATGAGACGACCTCGTCGTGTCCGTCGGGGATTTCGCCGCGGACCAAGATCACACCGATAGGCATCTCGTCGATGTCCGCTGCGACGCGCTCGAAGCGTTCGAGGTCGCAAAACAACACCTTCGGCGCGGAGTCCGTCAGCCCATAGATCATCTCAGGTCCGGTCCACCAGGCGTTCATGCCGACCGCTGCCGCACCCGTCGAGATGATCGCCCAGTAGCTGATGATCCACTCGGGATAGTTGCGCATCGCGATCGCCACCCGGTCGCCGGGTCCTACTCCGTGAACGTCGATGAGATATGCCGAGAGTCGGGCGACCGAGTCGTGCACCTCGCGATAGGTGTGGCGTTCCTCTCCGAATACGAGATACTCAGCGTCGCCGTGCGCGGCACTGAGCGCAAAGATCTCGCGAAGGCTGTCCGGGGCTGTGTCGTAGCAACGCGTCGGTACTCCGCGGATGTCTTGTACCGACCACGCGTAGGTCTCGCCCGGCTCGGTCAACTTCTTCCAGATGGTGTCGATCTTGCTGGCCATCAGGTTCCCCCAGGAACTCGTGTGCTGTACATGACGTCGATCTCGCAAGATTCGACCGGCGATAAACCTACTCAGCTGTACAGCCTCGGACCGAGCCGAGCGATATCCTAGAACGATGTTTACGCTCCGCCGCCCCGCAGCCCGCGTGGTGCTTCTCGACCCGCAAAAGCGGATCTTTCTGATCCAAGCCGAAGATCCGATGGACCCCTACAAGCCCTCCTGGTGGGAGATTCCCGGAGGTGGGGTGGGCCATGGCGAAGCGTCAGGTGATGCAGCGGGACGTGAGCTCTACGAGGAGGCAGGCTTTACGAAGTTCGAGATGGGCCCGTGCATTTGGACCCAACAGGTCGAGTTTGATTTCGGCGGCTATCACTTCGATTCCGATGAGCGGATTCACCTCGCCCACGTCTCTGAAGTCGAACCCTATGCTCCCGCCGGACTCGAGGCACTTGAGGCGGCAGCCTTCATCACGGCTGATTGGTGGAGCCTCGATGACCTGCTCGCCAGCGATGCTCCGGTGTTGCCAGAGCGACTCCGGGAGTTCTTGCCAGCGATCGTCGCAGGCGACCTACCGGCTGAGCCGATCAACATCTCGCCGCTCTGAGCGGGTTTGTCAGGCTCCGCGGAGTCCGGCCCAAGCCAATTCGGCGACTTGGGTTGCGACGCGCGATGGGTCGCTGATCTCGCGTCGCATCGCCTCTCGTACAGCCCCCTCTGCAAGCCCAACTATGCCCGAAGCGAGCATCCTTCTGTCGCTCGGGTCCAGGTCCTCGATGGCGATCAGGTCAGCGATGCTCTCGGCGATGTTCTGCTCGACTCGTCTCACGACCTCCGCGAACACCGGGTCGGCGCGAACTCCGTCACCGAACATCAACCCGAATGCAGCCGGCGACTCGGCGAAGAAACCGAAGAAGGCCTCAAAGCCAAGGCCGACCTGTGTCCGCGGCGTGGTCGCAGCTTCGGTCGCCGCGGTGATGCGGGCCCACAGTTCCGCCCCGACCATGGTCAAGATCTCTGCGAACAGTTCGTGTTTGGAATCCCAATGCTGGTAGAGCACAGGCTTGGTGACTCCGGCGGCCTGCGCGAGCTGGTTCATCGACGTGGCGTGATAACCCTCGGCTGCGAACACGTCGAGCGCGACCTGCAGCAGCTGGCTACGGCGCTGGGCCGCTGGCATGCGCACACTCATCGTGAATCCGGATTCTCGTCGAACCCGCCATCGCGAGCTCTGCGCGCCTCGGCCTCCTCGCGTTCCTCACGCTCGGCGGCCTTGACGCCGTAGCCGAGCACAATGGCCGGGGCGAGCACGATCGACCCGAT
>JADFOM010000091.1:0-4387 GCA_022562835.1 Acidobacteriota bacterium
TCCCTCCTCGCCGACACCGAGTTCAGCGATCGTGGCTTCCTTGGTCCGGTCGATGTAGCGGCGCGGGTAGTGGGTCAGCAAGTCGAGAACGCTCGAGATCTCGGCCCCCTCGAGCGCCGCGGCCTTGCGATCTCCTACGCCCTTGAGCTTCGTCACCGACAACAATTCCAGCTCGCGCAGCGCAAGAGCCTCGGTCATGGTGCGACGGTGCTACTACTCCACACCGAAGTAGTAGGGGTAAAGCGGCTGCCCGCCGTCGTGCACCTCGGCCTCGACCTCGGGCCGGTTCACCGCCAGCCATTCGACCACTGCGGACGTGTCCGGTTCGGTGGCATCGGCACCAGCGATGATCGTCACGATCTCGTGCTCGTCGGTCACCAACGTGTCCAGCAAGCCGCAGGCGGCTTCGACGACCGATGAGGACACAACGCGGATCGAACCACTCAAGCCCAGCCAATCGCCCGCGGCGATCTCCCCCACTTCGCTCGTCGACGCGCGAACAGCCTGAGTGACCTCCCCTACATCGACCGCCTCTGCGGCCGCATTCATGTTGCGTTCATTCTCCGTGGCATCGGCCTCGGGGTCATAGGCGACCAACGCGGCGAATCCCTGAGCGACGCTGGTGGTCGGCAACACGACGACGGTCTTGTCGACCTGTGAATCGACCTGCTCGGCGACCGCTATGACGTTCTTGTTGTTTGGCAACAACAAGACCTGCTCTGCGGGCATCCGTTGCACCGCTCCAACGAGCTGTTCGGTCGACGGATTCATCGTCTGTCCACCCTCGACAACAATTTGGACACCAAGCGATCGGAAGATGTCGGCGACGCCAGGTCCGATAGCGACCGCCACGGCGGAACAGTGAACGGGCTCGATCTCGATCTCGATCTCGATCTCGCCGAGGGCCTCGCTCACCCATTCGCTCTCGGCGACCTCTTCGAGAAGGTCGGTGACGCGGATCTTGTACGGGCGCCCCGCCTCGATACCGACCTCGATGGCAGCGCCGATGTCGTCGGTGTGGATGTGACAATTCCATGTCCCATCACCCCCGACCACGGCGATGCTGTCACCGACCTCAGCCCAACCAGACTTGAACTGATCGACCATCTCGTCGGGTGCGTCAAGGAAATACATGACCTCGTAT
This sequence comes from Acidobacteriota bacterium, assembly GCA_022562835.1. Classification (GTDB taxonomy): domain Bacteria; phylum Actinomycetota; class Acidimicrobiia; order Acidimicrobiales; family SHLQ01; genus JADFOM01. The sequence continues at coordinate 1,145 of JADFOM010000091.1, forward strand.
CGCAAGTCCGCGAGCGCCTGATGGTCGTTGTCGGTTGCACCGACCAACCCGTCGGTATTTGCTTCGACCAGCTCTGGCTCAGGCCACGCACGGTCATCGAGTACGTGCAACACAGCATCGAACAGGCGCACAAAACCCGTGCCACCCGCGTCGACAACGCCGGCATCGGCGAGCACAGCGAGTTGTTCGGGCGTTGCATCGAGTGCAACCTGCGCGGCATCGCGCAACTCCTCGAAGTAGGCGACGAGGTCACTGTTGGTGCTCTTCGTCGCAGTCTCCGCGGTGACACGAACGACGGTGAGAATCGTACCTTCGACCGGATTCATGACCGCGGCATATGCGCCCCTGGCCGCCGCCTCGAAGGCGCGGGTGAGCGCGGCCGAATCTATAACCTCCGCCTGCGCCAGTTCGCCGGCCAGACCACGCATGATCTGTGAGAGAATCACGCCACTGTTACCGCGCGCTCCCATCAAGGAGCCGTGAGCGATCGCTGCGGTCACCGCCTCAAGATCGGTGGGGTCTACCGCTTCGACGTCGCGGCAAACCGCTTCGATCGTGAGACTCATATTCGTTCCGGTATCGCCGTCGGGTACCGGGTAGACGTTGAGCGCGTTGATCACCGCTCGGTGCTCGTTGAGCACGTCGCGATAACACCGCATGATCGCCACCAGCTGCGCAGTGGAAAGCTCCGTCGACATCGTCGATGGATGCTAGGGCATGAAAGGGCAGGTGCACGTCGTCAGTCGGTCAGTTTTCGTCTTGCCCGCACACAGATGTGTCAGCGCTCACTTGGGAGGTTCTGCACCGACAAACGTTTCGGTGGAATCTCCGCCATCGTCGGAAGCATCCTGAAGCGCCTTACCGAAGATGTCGTCGCCCAAGACCCAATCTTGCTCGATGCCCCTGATCTTGAACCGCGAGCTGTGGCTCCACGCAAGGATCTCCTCATCGGGCATCGGACGCCCGATACCGAAGCCCTGTGCCTGATCACAACCCATCTCCGCGAGCACACGCAGGTCAAGGATGTCCTCGACACCCTCGGCGATCACATCGAGGCCAAGCTGTTGACCGAGCGTTATCGCGGTGGTGACAATAAACCGATCCGGGGCCGAATCGTTCATCTTCGAAACGAAACTGCGGTCGACCTTGAGCTCGGTGATGGGCAGACGAGCTAGGTAGGCCAGCGACGAATAGCCGGTACCGAAATCATCGACGGAAACCCCAACGCCGAGCTCGCGCAGCCTGGTGAGTGTGCGAACCGCAGTCTCTACGTCGCGCATCATCGTCGACTCGGTGACTTCCAATATGACCGATTCGGGGCTCAAGCCCGTGGCCATCAGTTGCTCACCGACCAGGTTCGGTAGCGCATCGTCGAGTAGGTCGCGTACACCGACGTTGATGTTGATCGCGACGTCGAAACCTTTGAGCTTCCACAGAGACGCCTGACGCATCGACGTCTTAAGAACGAACTCGGTAAGGCGCCGTCCTTCGCCCTGTTGCTCGGCAATCGGCACGAATACAGCTGGCGAGATCGAACCGCCTTTACCGTCCGGCCAACGAACTAGCGCCTCGAATCCGACGATCAGACCAGTCTTGATATCGAGTTTGGGTTGGTAGTGCATCTCTAGGCGTTCTTCCTCGATCGCACGCACCAATTTGTTCAAGAGTTCGAGCTGTTGGGCGCTCTTGGAGTCGAGTTCTGCTTCGTATTCAATAAACGTGCCCGGTGGATCGTGCTTGGCGGTGTTCAAAGCGACCTCGGCCCGGCGGATCGCCTCCGCAGAACTAATGCCGGTGCTGTGCAACAACCAGCCGATCCTCACCAAGGGGCGGAACGACACGTCGTTGATGAGAATCTGTTCACCGATGACCGAGCGGTACTCATCGAGCAGTTCTGTGATGCACGCGTCGTTCTGAACAGGCGCAAACAGCGCAAACTGGTCGCCTCCGTAGCGGGCGATGATGTGCCCCTTCTGCTCGGCGAGATTCTCGAGGCGACGAGCAACCTCCTGAATGACCTTGTTGCCAGCCTCGTGGCCGAGTGCCTCGTTGACGTCCTTGAAGTTGGCAAGGTCGGTGAGGGCAACCATGCCGAACGCCTCGCCGACGGCATCTTCAAGGCCCATCCGATTCATCAGTCCGGTGAGGGGATCATGAGTGGCCGAGTGTTCGAGGTCGGCAACCAGGCCGCGCACCTCACTCGAAAGCGCAAGCTGGTCGTTCATCGACTCGAGCAGCTCGCTCTGCTCACGCGTGAACGGGTCGCGTAGCCCGCCGCTGTTGATCAACAGGATCGTGCCGCCGACCTCACCCGAGTGTTCGAATGACACGATGAGGACCTCATCGATGTCGGTCGATGAGTCGCCTCCCCATCCGAGTTGTGCCTTCGCATAGCGGTATGCGCCGTCCCGGCCGAATTCCGGCCAACGTTCGTCGTCGATGCCCTCGGGCAACAACGACATGTCGATCGATTCGACATCTCCGCTCATGTACACCTGTCGCACCGAACCGTCGGGTAGGTAATGCACGACGAAGGTCGCAACCGGATCGAGAGCATCGTGAATATCCTTTACCGCCTCCTCGAGGAACTCGGGAGTTCGGCCGAATTTGGCAGCGTTGCGAGTGAATCGCTCGAGACTGCCGAGATCGTCGTTGCGGTTGAGTAGGCGGCCGCGATCCTTGACCAAGACCATCGAACCAACGAGTAGCGGCACAACAAATACCAACATCTGCCAGTGCCATTCGATGAGTGCCCCTATCAGACAGCCGAGCGACACGGTGACAAGGGTGAAGGTAAGGCTCGCGCGCAGGCCCAGCAATGTCCCGCGACCACTGACCAAACGAATAGCAAACGAGAGCAATAGAAAATTGGTGAGCGACGCCACGGCCACGGCAGCACCGACGATCAGCCATCCCCGCGTGGTGTCCATGTCTCCGCCGTCGACGAGAACGGCGGCAATAGCGAACGCCAATGCCGTCTCGAGTGTCTGGAGGATGAGGTTGAACATCGTCTTTTGCACCGAACCAGTTCGGTGCGCGGCCGTGTAGACACATTCCGCGACGATTCGAGCGATTACTACGGCCACCGGCGCGGCCACCGCGAACGCCACGACCACCAGCTTCGTGAACTCCTTCGAGAGCAGCAACACGATGCTCGTCACCGACGCCCCGAGCGTCTTGCGCACGCCGATCTCCTTGGTGCGTTGCTCGGCGGTGAACGAGGCCAGCCCGAAGAGCCCCAGG
>JADFOM010000091.1:4396-8434 GCA_022562835.1 Acidobacteriota bacterium
CGCCTCGGCGGGGTGAATGGCATGGGTCTCGCCGCGCACCCTTATCTCAAACCCTGCGAATTGGGCCACCACGAACGGTGGAATGAACAGAAGTCCTATAAGGAAGCGATCACGGCTGCCGAAGTCGTCGAGCAAACCGGAGAGCAGAAGCGCCAAGGCTGCCACGAACATCGCGAGCGACAGGGCGTGAAACGCCCGCGGTCGTGAAGCTGGATGTGAAGGGCTCATGCCGTCTCCGTTAAACGGTCGTTCCTCTACATCATCGGCAACAGAGCCCGTCGGTTGAGCGCAAAACGCATCCGGCCACCTCGTGAGAGGTGGCCGGATGTTCACTATTGGATGGCGTTAGCGCCAAGATCCACTCATGAGCATTCCTCCAGTGCATCGCCTATAGGTGAGCGACATCCTACATAGGCCATTCGGCCTACGCCAATCGGCCCACACAAATCTTCACACCTACGCCCAATCAGCCCACAACATATCTTCACAATCGTTGCAGAATCGGTCCCCGGATCGGACAATTCACGCACCTACAGTGTCGGGATCCTCACCGTCATTCGTCGCTACCGCGACTTCCGCCGCCTCTGGATGGCCCAGACCCTCTCCGAGTTCGGAGATTGGGCGGGACAGATCGCGCTCGCAATCTTGATCTTCGACGAGACTGGTTCGGGCTTCTACGCCGCGGCGAGTTTCGCTGTGCGCTTCCTTCCGTGGCTCGGGCTCGGGCAATGGGTCGCCAACCGGTCGAGCCGCTACCCGGTGCGACGATTCCTGGCGTTCAGCGACCTGGTGCGAGCAGCGATATACCTAGTCCTAGTCCTGCCAATTCCCATCCCACTCATGCTGCTGCTCGCTTTTATTGCTGGTTCGTTCGGACCGGCATTTCGGGTGCGTGAATCGGCGCTCATCCCCGAAATCGTCAACGAGGACGACTACCCGAGGGCGATGTCGCTTCAACACGCAACGGGCCAAACAATGCTGCTCGCCGGCTACGCCATCGGCGGGCTCATGGTGAGCGTCTTCGGAGCGCGCGCCACGCTCGGAATCAACGCCGCCACGTTCCTTTGGTCGGCTGTGCTCGTCTCGTCGATGCGCCATCTCGCTGCGCGAAAGTGGCCCAAAGACGAGCCCTCTTCGGTCCGCGAAGGTTTCAGAATCGTGTTCGGCGATGCGTTACTGACCCGTGCCGTAGCAATCCCCGCGCTAGCCGGTGGGCTCGCCTTCGCGGTCGAGGCAACGGTGATTTCTTACGTTGCGCAAGAGCTCCAATCCGGCAGACGCTTCGTAGGCATACTCACAAGCGTCGTTGCAGCAAGTTCGGCACTGATCATCGCGGTCTGGGCCATGCCGAACGATGACCCGGGACTGTTGAGACGCTCGGCGGTGATGTGCACCTGCGGAGCAGCGGCTGCGGCAGCAATGTTTGCGCTGCCACCGACATGGCCGACCGCGATCGCGGGCTACGCGTTCCTCGGCGTTGTGTTCGCGGGTGGCGCGCCAGCCAACGCCGCGGCCAATCGCCGAACACCGAATGCCAAACGCGCTGCGGTCATCGGGGTCATGGCCGGAATGGTCTTTGGCACCGAGGGGCTCGGCGCACTCCTGGGCGGCCTTCTTTCCCAGTTGGGCTCACCGCGCCTTACGAACGTCGTCGTCCTCTGTGTCGCAGCACTCATTTCGCTGTTTGGCGTTCTGCGACCGATCAAATACCCCGACGATGCCGTCATGCCAGAACCGGAATCGACGCATGACGACTTCAGCGGGTAGTGCAGTACACTCAGCGAACGATGCAGGGTGTAATCAAGTCTTACGATCCCGGAACCGGTGACGGCGTAGTCGTCGCCGAACGGGACTCCAACGAATACGATCTCGCGCCGGATGCGCTCGAGGGAAGCATCTTTCGTATGCTTCGACAAGGGCAGCGAGTGCTCTTCGAGGTCGATTCCGACGGACGGGCGTCAGGGCTGCACCTCGGTTCCGAACAGGACCTCGCGACTCCCACGGTCAAGCCGCTCGACTGATCTCGCCGTGTAGGCGACCAAGGGCACCTAACCGGTACTGTCGAAAGATGTCGCCGCAGCACGACAACACGACTGCTCGGACCGGCCGTCGACCCGCACCGGGTAACAGCACACTTCCGCCAACGAAGGATAGTAATGAGTTCAACATCAGCGAACGGACGTCTCAACGAATGGGTCGACCACTGGGCTGACATCTTTGCCCCCGCCGACATTCATTGGTGCGACGGGACCGAAGATGAGTACGACCATCTCTGCGGAAAATTGATCGCCACAGGTTCGTTCGAGCGGCTTAACGACGAGATCCGCCCAAACTCCTACCTCTGTTTGTCAGACCCAGCCGATGTCGCACGGGTCGAGGACCGCACCTTCATCGCCTGCGAAAACGAAATCGACGCGGGTCCGACCAACCACTGGCGCGAACCATCCGAACTCAAGTCGGAGATGCTCGACCTATACCGCGGCGCGATGACCGGCCGCACCATGTACGTCGTGCCGTTCTCAATGGGACCACTTGGCTCACCAATCGCACACATCGGCGTACAGCTGACCGACTCTCCCTACGTCGCAGTGTCGATGCGGATCATGACTCGCATGGGCCAAGGAGCGCTTGACGCTCTCGGCGCCAGCGGCGGCTTCGTGCCATGTCTGCACTCGGTCGGATACCCCCTCGTCGACGCTGGTGGCAATCGACGCGACGACGTGCCCTGGCCGTGCGACGCGGAGAACAAGTACATCTCGCACTTCCCCGAGAGCCGTGAAATCTGGTCTTATGGATCCGGCTACGGCGGCAATGCGCTGCTCGGCAAAAAGTGCTTCGCTCTACGAATCGCGTCCACCATGGCGCGCGACGAGGGCTGGATGGCCGAGCACATGCTCATTTTGGGCGTCACTCCACCGGACGGCGAGAAGAAGTACATCGCAGCTGCATTCCCTTCTGCATGCGGCAAGACCAACATGGCAATGTTGATCCCAACCCTGCCCGGCTGGACCGTCGAAACGATAGGCGACGACATCGCGTGGATGAAGTTCGGTGATGACGGACAGCTCTACGCGATCAACCCAGAAGCCGGATTCTTCGGTGTAGCCCCCGGTACCAGCGACGAGACCAACGCCAACGCGATGGAGACGCTTTGGGGCAATTCGATCTTCACCAATGTCGCCAAGACACCCGAGGGCGACATCTGGTGGGAGGAAATGACCGACGAAGCACCGCCACGGTTGACCGATTGGCAAGGCGAAACCTGGACGCCCGAATCCGACTCACCAGCCGCGCATCCGAACGCTCGTTTCACGACACCGGCGAGCCAGTGCCCGTCGATAGCGCCGGAATGGGAAGATCCCAAGGGCGTTCCTATCTCGGCGATCCTGTTCGGTGGTCGACGCGCCACCAACGTTCCGTTGGTCACCGAGGCGCGCGACTGGGAGCACGGCGTTTTCCTCGGTTCGATCATGTCATCCGAAAAGACAGCTGCCGCGGCCGGCAAGATCGGCCAGGTCCGATTCGATCCCTTCGCGATGTTGCCATTCATGGGCTACAACGTCGGCGACTACATCAACCACTGGCTCGAGGTCGGCAAGTCTGCGGACGCCTCGAAGCTGCCGAAGTTGTTCTGGGTCAATTGGTTCCGCAAGGACGAGAACGGACAGTTCATGTGGCCAGGTTTCGGTGACAACAGCCGGGTACTCAAGTGGGTCATGCAGCGCATCGATGGTGAGGCCGCAGCGGTCGACACGGCCATCGGCAATGTGCCGACACTCGACGCTATCGATCGCTCGGGGCTCGATCTCGACGACGCCACGATGGAAAAAATCCTCGACGTCGATGACGCGGCGTGGACAGAGGAATTGGCGCTCATCGAAGCTCACTTTGCGTACATCGGTGAACGTCTACCCAGCCAGATGCGCAATCAGTTGGGCGATCTCGAGAGCCGCCTCGGCGTCTGAGAGGTGCCTCCTCATCCAGAGGCCCGAGCTCACCGGAGGCAGGATCTGTCCGATTTGGATACTGTGCGCCAAT
>JADFOM010000092.1 GCA_022562835.1 Acidobacteriota bacterium
GCGTACCCGCAGGCGAAGATCTTGGCCTCGAGGTCATTACTTCAGCGTTCCCGCTGCAGGGAGCCGATTTCCTGCCGGTCTTGACCAAGGCAGCAGAAACCGGAGCCGAGGCGGTCATCGTGCTCGCGGCCGACACCGCGTGCGTCCAGGTGATGCGTTTGTTCCCCGAAATCGTTCCCGATGCACAGCTCTACATGACCGGCGCATGTGCTGCGGAAGAGATCGCCGATGAACTCGGTGACTTGATGGACGTCGTGATCTTGAACAACGAGGGACCGAACGAACCGACGGTCGAAGGCGAAATCTATCAGGCGGTCGTCGACCGCTACGCCGTCGACCCCGCCGGCGGTGCCGGAACGGTCGGGTTTCGTGGTTTCATGAACCTCTACTCGCTGCTCGACGAGCTCGGACCGGACGGCATCACCTCGGAGGCGATCGCAGAACTCGCAGAAGCTTCGTTCGAACGGCCAAACTACTGGGGATACCCCTATTCCTGCTCGATAGAACAGGTGCCAGGACTTCCCGCACTTTGTGCACCGCAACAGACGCTGTTCCGCTTTGTCGAAGGTGAGGTCGTCGACGCAGGTGGAGGGTGGATCGACACGGTGCCGTTGCTTGAGAACGCTGGCCCGCAGGGCTGACCATGTGTCCCCGTCGTGAAGCGGCGCTAAGACACCGCGCATGCGGGGGCGTTGCATCGCCTCGCATCTAAACTTCCTTCTCCAAGGTCTTGGCCTCGGCGGCGTCATCGCTGCCATCGCGCTCGGCGTTGTGTTGACCTACCGCGCCAGCGGAGTCGTCAATTTCGCGCATGCGGCAATGGGCATGTACCTGGCATTCGCGTACTACCAATTGCGAGCGACAGGCGACCTGATCCTTCCAATCCTCGGACTGCCGGCCAAGATCCATCTCGTCGACAATCCGACCGTATTCACAGGATTGATCGTGATCACGCTACTTGCGGCGGTCCTCGGAGCGGGTCTATACCTGTTGATCTTCCGCAAGTTGCGCACCGCACCGGCGCTTGCCCGTGTGATCGCATCGGTTGGCTTGCTCATCTACCTAATGGCCATCGTCGACCTGCGGTTCCCCAGCCGCGGTGCCGTTGCTGGAGTCATCGTGGGACCCCTCCCCGATGACATCATTCAGTCGGGCGACATCATCAACACGGCCGATCGGCTCCTCGTCGCCGGACTAGTTCTCATCACTGCGCTGGTATTGAAACTGCTCTACCAGTTCACCCGATTTGGCGTCGCAACACGAGCAGCGGCTGAAAACGAACGCGGCGCTCTGTTGCTCGGGATCTCACCTCACGTGATCGGTGCGGTCAACTGGGCGCTAGCGACCGTCCTGGCGGGCCTTGCGGTAATCCTTGTAGCCACCCGCATCCCGTTCGAGCCGACTGGAACCAGCCTGCTGATAGTTCCCGCTCTCGCGGCTGCGCTCGTGGGTGGCTTCAAATCGTTTGGACTGACCGCAATCGCCGGGCTGGCGATCGGCATGGCGCAGACCGAGATCTTCAACCTTCGGACCGAGTGGTCCTGGTTACCCGATATCGGCCTCGAACAGGGCATCCCATTCGTGTTGATCATCGTTCTGATGGTCGTGCGCGGCGATTCGATTCTGGGGAGAGGCCAGACCCGCGGGCGTGGCCTGCCACCGTCACCCGAGATCCGACATTCGGTCCTAACGGCCTCGGTGCTTACCACAGTCGGCGTGGTGGCGATGATGACGGTCGGGTCCGATTGGCGCCTCGGCATCATCATGACCTCAATCGGCACGGTCATGGCGCTTTCGGTCGTGGTCGTCACCGGATTTGTCGGTCAGATCTCGATGGCCCAATACACCTTCGCAGGTGTCGCCGCCTTCAGCATGGTCCGACTAACCGAAAGTCTGAACCTTCCATTTCCGCTCACTCCGATCCTTGCGGCACTGGTCGCCATGCTGGTTTCGATCGGTGTCGGGTTCCCCGCCGTGCGCGTGCGCGGGATGAACCTAGCGATAGCCACGCTTGCCATCGCGGTCGCGCTCGAGGAGCTGTTGTTCAAGTGGCAATGGTTCACCGGCGGGATTCTGGGCAGCCAGATCGAGCGCCCGACGCTCTGGGGTATCGACTTCGGCGTGTTCGACGTGGGCGACGCCTTCCCGCGACGAATTTATGGCGTGCTGGTCGTCCTCGTGGCCGGGGCCATGTATCTGGCGGTCGCCAATCTGCGTCGCTCGATCACCGGTGTGCGTTGGCTTGCGGTTCGATCAAACGAACGAGCAGCCTCGGCCGCTGGCATCAATGTCGCTCGGACAAAGCTCACGGCGTTTGCTGCCGGTGGATTCATCGCCGGCGTAGGAGGCACCCTGACCGCGTACCAACAGCCGATCCTCACTGTCGCTTCGTTCGCTGTGCTCAACTCCCTGGTGCTGCTGGCCATTACCTATCTCGCTGGTATCGCCAGCCCAAACGGCGCGGTCGTCGCCGGAATGATCACGGTCGGCGGTCTCTCCACCGTCTTGCTCAACCAGTTCAGCGACACCGCATCCGAGTACCAGTTCGCGCTCAACGGACTCCTGTTGATATTTGCCGCGGTGTTGTACCCCTCCGGGTTGACTGGCGCCACGCGAGAACTCGCGGCGCGAATCCGCAGGACCGCAGCCCAAAGAACCACCTCCAAACCAACCCGGGAGTCAGCGAATGTCTCGTAGTGACATCGAAGAACTGGTCCATCGCTACTCGGACGCTGTAGTACACGCCGATCGTGAACAATGGGCGTCGACATGGACCGACGACGCTCACTGGCAGCTCGGCGAGACGATGCGCGCCGAGGGACGCGATGAGATCGTAAAGCTTTGGGTCGGAGCGATGTCCACCTTCGAGGCGGTGGTACAAACCGTGCTCAACGGCAGCGCTGTGACCGACGACTTCCTGGGTATCGGAAGCGGTCGCTGGTATATCCAAGAACACGGCAAGACCACCCAAGGCGAAGCGTTTATGTTGCTGTCCTACTACGACGACACCTACGTCAGGATCGGCGACGACTGGCTATTCTCCAGCCGATCGCTGGTGTCTCTTTACCAAGGCCCATCGAATCTCTCGGCGGACTTCGCGAAACCCTCGGCGAGTCCCGATGCCTGAGTTCGCCCGCGCGGCTGCTGAAGCGAACCCCGAGGCGATCGCCCTGCGCGATGATGAAGCCGCGCTTGGTTGGGCCGAGGTAGGAGCACTGTTGGACCAGGTTGCCTGGCGCATCATCGAGGCCGATCTCGGCGAGGCGAGGCGCGTCGCCGTGTTCGCGGAGAACGCCATCCAGACTGCGCTCGCCCATCTCGGTGGACTGCTCGGTGGTGCGTCAACCGTGCCAGTCAACTTCCACCTCAACGCTTCGGAGGCTGCGTACATCCTCGAGGACTCTGACTCTCGCATTCTCTTCGTCGGGCCTGAAACCGCAGAGCGGGGAGTCGAGGCCGCTCGGCAGGCTGGCGTCGACCTCGTCGTCGGATGGGGCGATGCACTGCCGTCCGGTGTCGTGAAATGGTCGACCTGGCTAGCTGAATCGGCGACGTCCTCGCCGCCAATCGACATCAAGCCTCGACCCAACCTGCTCTACACCTCTGGTACGACCGGACGCCCCAAGGGCACGGACTTGCCGCCGACAATGTTCGCGGGCGGGTCGACGATGGAGGATCATTTCGCGGGTCTGCGCAAATCGCCCTTCGCCCGACTCGGCACCCACCTCGTCGTTGGACCGATGTATCACACCGGACCCCTCGGAGCGATGCGCCTACTCGTTGCTGGCGTGCCGTCGGTGATCCTCGGCCGCTTCGATCCAGAAGAAACGCTGCGAGCAATCGACACCTACTCCTGTGAAGCTGCGGTCATGGTGCCGACCCATTTCGTTCGGCTGCTGGCGCTTCCCAAAGAGGTCAGGCAGCGCTACGACATCAGCTCGATGAAGCTCGTTGCACATACGGGAGCGAGCTGTCCGATCGACGTGAAACGTTCGATGATCGAATGGTGGGGCCCGGTGTTCGTGGACGCGTACGGTGCGTCCGAGGTCGGTACCACCTGTCAGATCACCAGCGAGGAGTGGCTATCCCACCCCGGCTCGGTCGGCAGGTCGATCCCGCCGTTTGAGGCGCTGGTTGTCGATGACGACGATGACGAGGTCGCCGCAGGGGTCGAAGGGCGGCTGTTCTTCCGGGACACGACCGGCCGAGGCGTCATCTATCCGAGCGATCCCGTCAAGACTTCTGAGGCACACATCGCTCCTGGAGTCTTCACGCTCGGCGAGATCGGATATATCGACGAGGCCGGCTTCGTGTTCATTACGGACCGGTTCAGCGACATGGTTGTTTCCGGCGGCGTCAACATCTACCCGGCCGAATCCGAGCAGATCCTTCTCGACCACCCAGGAATCGCCGATGCAGCGTGTATTGGAGTTCCGCATGCGGAGATGGGCGAGCAGCTCCACGCTCTCATCGTCCCCAAAGATCCAGCCATACCTCTAGCAAGTCAAGAGGTCATCGACTACTGCCGCGATCGACTCAGCCACTACAAATGCCCACGGTCCGCTGAGATCGTCGACGACGTCGGCCGCAACACGATGGGCAAACTCAACAAGAGATCGCTCCGCGACCAATACGTCGCAAATGGCGGGCCTGCAACATGAACGGGCCACTCCTCGAGGCCGAAGACCTCACCGTGACATTCGGCGGTTTGCACGCCAACGACTCGGTGAACCTAACGATCGAAGAGGGAAGTTTCGTCGGCCTGATCGGCCCGAACGGTGCCGGCAAGACCACATTCATCGACGCGGTGAGCGGATTCGTGCCCCTCTCCGATGGCAGCGTGCACTTTGGTGGCGACCGTATCGACGGCCTGAAACCGCACGAACGCGTAGGGCTCGGCATGTCGCGTACGTTTCAACAGCTCGAACTATTCGAGGATCTCAGTGTGAGGGACAACGTTCGAGCGGCCGCAGAACCGTCGCGTTGGTGGGACGTTCTCTCCGATCTCGTCCATCCTCGCCGCGCGCCGCAGGCGACCGCACAGATTGAATGGGCGCTCGAGACGCTCGGACTGACCGATATCGCTGCGGAGCTTCCCAGCGCACTCAGCCATGGTCAGCGAAAGCTCGTCGGCGCGGCGCGTGCACTCGCTGCCGAGCCTCGGTTGGTCCTCTTGGATGAACCGGCCGCCGGTCTCGACACCACCGAGAGCCGAGCACTCGGCCTCCGTCTACGCACGCTGCTCGACCACGGCATCACAGTGTTCCTGATCGATCACGACATGGGCTTGGTGCTCAACGTGTGTGACTACATCTATGTCCTCGATTTCGGAACGATCATCGCCCAGGGATCTCCCTCCGAGGTTCGTTCAAATCCGGCCGTGATCTCCGCCTACCTCGGCTCGGCGGCGAGCGAGGAGATGAATCAATGAAAGCGCTGCTCTCGATAAGAGGCCTGTCGGCAGGGTACGCAGGCGTCCCGGTAGTGCGTGACCTGAACATCGAGGTGGGCGAAGGCGAAATAGTCGCGTTGCTCGGCGCGAACGGCGCCGGCAAGACGACGACGTTGCTGACCGTTTCGGGCATTCTGCCCGTAATCGAGGGATCGGTCGAAGTGCTCGGGGACAAAACGTCATCGTCGGCTCCCAACAGGGTCGCCAAGCGCGGCGTAGCTCACGTGGCCGAGGACCGCAGCCTCTTCTATGACCTGACCGTCCGCGAAAACCTTCGGCTCGGTGTGCGAAAACGCGGCGCGGCGCGGCGCGCCATGATCGACCAGGCGCTCGAATACTTCCCCGCGCTCGAGCCACTGCTCGGCCGCAAGTCCGGGCTGCTCTCGGGTGGCGAGCAGCAAATGCTCGCCATGGCTCGTGCGCTCGTTTCAGAGCCGAGACTGTTGATGGTCGATGAGATGAGCCTCGGTTTGGCGCCGATTATTGTCGAGCGAATGCTGCCGATCGTACGAAAGATCGCAGACGAGACCGGCGCGGGCGTTTTGCTCGTCGAACAACACATCCATCTGGCGCTCGACGTCGCCGATCGGGGATATGTCCTCAGCCACGGCGAGGTCACGATGGCTGGCAGCGCCGAGGAACTCTCGGCCGACCGAGATCTCCTAGAGGCCTCCTACCTCGGCTCTACCTGAAGCGAAAACCCCTCTTTTCTGTTTTTCTGACCGCTAGAGCGCCCTTTTCGGCACCCTAGGGGTCAGAAAAACAGAAAAAGAGGGAAGCTAACAGTTGACAGATGTTGTCAACTGTTAGTTAAGATGGTGTTGATGGGATCGATTAGAGAGAAGCTGGCGATCGAAACGCTGGCGTCAAGATGAGTGCACGCTGGTGGGGCGACCCACCAGCCGACGACGCCGCGGCACGCGAGCGACTCATCGACGCCACCGAATCCTGTCTCACCTCACTGGGAATCGCCTCGATCACGATCACCGAAGTCGCTCGACGCGCCGGCGTTTCACGCACGACGCTCTACAAATACGTCGGGTCTATCGATGAGCTCATCGAAGCGGTGTTTCTACGCGAGGTCGACCGCTTTATCGCCGAACTCGAGCCACAGCTCAGCGCACTCCCATCACCCCGACAACAGCTACTCGAACTGATCTGGCGTCTGTCCAGCGTTGTTCCCACAAACGCGGCGGTGTCGTCAATGCTCGAGACAGATCTAGTCCGTGGCGGCACGATGGCGATGGCGGCACGCAGCGTGCCGCTCGCTAAACGCATCGACCGCCTCGCTCGTCCGTATCTCGAAGAAGCCCAGCGCCAAGGGGACCTAGCCATGGGTCCACTCGACCAACACATCGAATGGATAATGCGCACGGTGCTGTCCTTCGCCGCGAACCCTCAACCGCCCGGGCGCGACGCGACCGACCAACGACGATTCGTCGAACAGTTCGCCCTGCCCGGCCTTCTCGAGACGGCGACTGCCGGCATCGCTACATGACCATCACACACAGTTCACAACAAACACACCACACACCAAGCGGGCGATCAGCCCAAAGGGGAACGTAATGACTGCAACCGAAGTAGAGCTCGACCCGCGTGGCCAGGGCGATGATGCCCCATGGCATTTGATCGGGAGCCGCAAGCCGGTGTCCGACGAGGTCACGGTGACCGAACTCGAGGTCCGGGGCACGATCCCTCCGGAACTTAATGGCCGCTACATCCGAAACACCGCAAACCCGCAGACCGGTTATACCCAGCATTGGTTCATCGGTGACGGCATGTTGCACGGCATGGAACTCGCCGACGGCAAGGCCAACTGGTATCGCAACCGCTATGTCCGCACTCCGCAGTTCGACCATCCGGGGGCGGATCGCACCGAGTTGGCACTCGACATGGAGACGCTCAAGTTCGATCACAGCGTTTCGGCAGCCAATACTCATATCATCGGTCACGGCGGCAAACTTCTGGCGCTCGAGGAAGGTGCGTTCCCCTACGAGGTGACCAAGACCCTCGACACAGTGGGCCCTTGCACGTTCGACGGAGCGCTGAGCGGCCCGTTCACCGCACACCCCAAGTTCTGCCCCGAAACCGGCGAGATGCTCGGTTTCGGCTACGCGCAATTCGAGCCCTACCTCACCTACTACCGGGTTGATCCGTCCGGCAAGATCGCACAAGCCACAGAGATCACCGTCAATGGTCCATCGATGATGCATGATTTCGCCGCGTCGAGGAACCACGCAATCTTCATGGACCTTCCACTCGTGTTCGATCTTGAACTCGCCATGGCCGGCGGTATGCCGTTCCGCTGGGACGACGACTACGCAGCACGCATGGGCGTAATGCCGCGCAACGGGAGCGATGACCAGGTGAAGTGGTTCGACATCGACCCCTGCTTCGTATTCCACACCCTCAACGCACACGACGAGGGCGACGAAGTCGTCATGTACGGCTGTCGCACCGACGAGGTCTGGCGCGATGCCGACTCGATGTCGCTGGGCGACGACCCTGTCCCCGGCGCTGGTCCCTGTCTCACCGAGTGGCGCTTCAACATGGCTACAGGAAAGGCAACCGAACGCCGCCTCGACGATGACGCTGCAGAATTTCCCCGTATCCCGGCGGATCAACAGGGTTTCAAATCACAGTACGGATACACGATCGGGCTCGGCGGCAACTCCGAGGGCGCTGACGGTATGGGTGCGCAGCTGTTCAAGTACAACCTCGCCGACGGGACCAAGGAAGTTCACACGTTCCCGGCTGGCCACGAACCCGGTGAGGCCGTGTTCGTTGGGGCCGAAGGTGCTACCAACGAGGACGACGGCTACATGATGACTTACGTGTATCAGGCACAAACCGACACGAGCTACCTCGCGATCCTGGACGCCTCCAACTTTGGAGCCGATCCGATTGCCGAGGTCCATGTGCCGCGACGCATCGTTTCCGGGTTCCACACAAGTTGGATCC
>JADFOM010000093.1 GCA_022562835.1 Acidobacteriota bacterium
AAATAGCCGGCGCTCGACCAGTACTTGTTTCTTCTGGCCGTCTCGATCGTGCCCTTCAACACCTGCGCCTGATGATGCCGCGTGGCCCGCGCCCAACTCGCTAGCGAGTCATACGGCTCGATGGGTACAGCGGCCAGCTGCGTCTCGATGTCGAGCCCGAGTTCCTCGACCACGGCCTGCCACTGAAGTCTGGGCCAACGGCCGGCCTGTACATCGGTGATGTCTGACACCCCGGGTGCCCCGAATCGCGTGACCAGCGCGGGAGAACGGGTCGCCACCTGGTCGATCAAGCCGCCGTCGCGGAGCCGGTAGGGCCTCGGTGCCCCGGCGCCACGCGCGTCGACCTGCTTGGCGGTGGCAATGGGCCGGGTGCCATCGAGGCTCGACAGAACTCTGCGCAGCGATCGATCGAGCCCTAGTCCGGTGAGGCGGCCTTCGGTCGTAGTCACGCCGCGTCGGGCATCGCTGCGAGGCGACCACACGATCACACTCGGACGGTGCCCGAGCAGATCGACAGCCTCGCGGGCTTGACGCAGTGCCTGTGATTTCACGGCACGCGCGTAGCTGCCCTCGAGGGGAAGGTCCTGCCAAACGAGCATGCCCGTGCGGTCGGCGTGATCGTAGAGCTCCGGCGCTGCGATGTGGGCATGCACGCTGATCGCGTCGAGGCCGGCGCTGCGAGCAAGGTCGACGTCTCTGCGGATCTCCGCACGGCTTGTCTCGGCTGGTCGACCGCTGGTCGGGGCCAGGCAGGCGCCCTTCAGATACAGACGTTCACCGTTGATGATGACGTTGCCGTCTTCGATGCTCACCGAGCGAAGCCCAATGGAGCGGTCCAACCCGTCACTCACGACGCCGTGTTCGTCCGAGACTTCGATTCGGAGGTCGTAGAGCGGCTGTTCCCCGAGCCTGTGGGGCCACCACAGATCGGGCTCAGGGACGCTCACCGACCATTCGATCCGATTCTCGCCCGCCGCGAGCGCCTGCGGTCGCTCGTGGGTCTCGCCAGCGATTTTGGTAGTGATCATGACGTTGTGCGCATGGCGTGACTCGAGTACGAGGCGGAGATCGATCTCCGCCTCTGAGCGCGACGCCCGTCGACAGAGCACTCGTGAGTGCAGGATGCTCACCGGCCCTGTGAACTTCAAGGCTGGAGATCGCCAGATGCCACCAGGGTTGGCCTTGAGGGGAAAGAAATCGCCGTACTGGTAGCAGCCGGTTAGGGCATGTTTGCGGTCTGGGTCACCGATCTTGTTCGAGATTACGTCGATTACGAGTTGGTGGTCGTTGCCGTCGGCGACGACGTCGGTCACGTCGAAGCGATGAGCGAAGAAATATCCCTCCGTATCTCCGACGTACTCACCGTCGATCCAGACGTCGCCCTGATTGAATATTCCGTCTAGGACGAGCCAGCACCGTTCGGTGGGTGAAGCGTCTGTTGGTGCCATTTGATGGCGGTAGGACACCGCGCCTGAGTGCTCGGCGAAGGTGTCGCTCGACTGCCAGTGGCCCGGTACCCGTGCCGGCTCCCACACAGCAGTGTCGAGCTGTTCGTGGTCGCGATGGAGATGGTCGGTGGCCAGAGCGGCCTCCCAGGCTCCCTCTAGCGCCCGAGTACGCGGGAGTTGCATCCACCGACCGTACCTTGTCCAAGGTTTGGTGAATGGATTCGACCCACCTTGAATAGACCCGAATAAGTGGTAAACCCGGCCTTGAATCTGGCCGATAGCACCAACATGGCGATAGAGGCCCAAACCGCGCAACGAAACGAGCTCGACGACATCACTGATGCCGATGTGGCCTCGCGTCTGTCTACTCCGCGCACACAATCGGATACATCTGACCTCGCGAGCGTGTTGTTCGACGTCGCCCAGTCATTCGTCGACGTCGCCTCGACAGAAACGTTGAACGTTATCAACCGGGCGTTGGGGCGAATTTGTGCGCCTGCCGGTGCTGAGTTTGCAAGTCTTTTCAACATCTCGGTCGAGAAGGATTCAATCGTCGAGATTGCCCATTGGGACATTGAGGACGAGGGAGATATCCCACCTCCGATCGTGCGCCAGCTCAGCAAGCTGGCTGAACCCGTAGCCACCCTGCACGAGTTCGGAGTGATCCGTCTCGAAGAGTTGCCAATGATCGACCACGAGTACGTCGACGAACTGTCGATGTTCTCAGCGCGCAGCGTGTTGGTCATCCCACTCGACGTAGCCGGTGAGGCAACAGTGATGATCGTCGGCTCGCGGACTCGGTCGGTCACCTGGGTCGACAGCTACGTCGATTTCGCACAGGCCTTCGGAAGCCTTGTCGAGCGGGTCCTTCTTCGATTGCGTCGAGACACTCGGATCAATCAGGTCTTCGAGCACGGCCCCCTAGCCACCTTGGCCGAGGACTGGTCTGGCCGCATCGTCGATGCCAACCCTGCATACCTGACCCTTGTCGGAGTTGAACGTGGGGCTACCGAAATGCCATCGATCGCGGACCTCGCCCATCCAGATGACCGCTCGATCATCAGTGAAGCGGTCGAGGCGGTTCGAGACGATGGGCAAGCCCGGTCATACAAGGCGCGCGTTCTGCTCGCGGACGGTTTGACACGATGGGTGCGCGTTCACTGCGCGGTCGTTACCGATCCTGTGACCGCCGCCGTCACGGTGGTCTCGGTGGTCGAGGACGTCACCGAGCTACACCGACAGGGTGAGGAACTCGCACGCAGCGAGGAGCGGTTTCGTGGTGCGGTCGAGGCGATGCCGGCTCTGATCGTACGTCTGGATCTCGATGGGGTTGTGCAGATGTGTAGCCCTGAGATCTCTCGCATGAGTCCGGTGACACCCGAAGATCTGATTGGCGAGAGTCTCGCGGACCTGATGGGGATTAGCCTCGGCCAAGACTCAGCAGTTTTCCAGCGAAAAATCACAGAGGTTATCGAGACGGGCGAACGAATCGACGTCGAACTGTCGATCAGCACGGCCCAAGGCGTCATGAGACTTGACGCCAGGGCGGTGCCTGAGTTCGACGAGAACGGAGAAGTTGGGTCCGTGCTCGTGATGGCACTTGATGTTACCGAACAAACGCACCTCGCTGCGGAACTCGCGCACGCTGCCACCCATGACACCCTGACCGGAATCGCCTGCCGATCGGTACTTGCCTCCGAACTCGAAACACATCTGAGTGGTCCGACAGACAAGCCGCCGACGCTGTTGTTCATCGATCTGGATTACTTCAAGGTCATCAACGATTCGATGGGCCACAACATCGGTGACGAGGTGCTGCGGGTTGTCGCGAAACGTATCGAATCACATGTGCGGCCAGGCGATCGGGCGGCGCGTCTCGGCGGTGACGAGTTCGCCGTCTTGTCGCCGGGGCTGTCAGCCTCAGAGGCACTGGTGATGGCTGACCGGCTACGGACTGCGATCGAGGCGCCTATCGTTCTCGAAGGCGCAACCGTTCGTCAAACGGTGAGCATCGGGGTTGCCTGCGCTGATGTGTCCTGTGACAGTGAGGCGCTCCTGCACCGCGCCGATCAGGCCATGTATGCGGCAAAGACCAAGGGTCGGAATCGCTGCGAGGTGTTCGACGAGGGACTCCTCGGAGAGATGAATCGACGCAGTGCGTTGGAAAGAGAATTGTTCAACGCGGTGGAGCGCAACGAAATGACAATGCACTTCCAACCCGAGGTGCGTCTCCGGGACGGGCACATCCTTGGCGTCGAGGCACTGCTTCGCTGGGATCATCCACGACGAGGGATCATCGACGCTGAGGAGTTCATCGGGGTCGCTGAGGCCAGCGGAATGATGCACGAGATCGGGCGTTTCGTCATCGAGGAATCGATCGCCCGTCACGCCGAAATCGCAGCCGCGCTCGGCCGCGACGACCTCGGTCTGCGCACCAACCTCTCCGCGCCGCAGTTCGTTGGCGAGAACACGGTGGACCTGGTTCGTGACTCGGTCGAGGCTGCTGGACTCGACCCTTCGCTTGTGTGCCTCGAGATGACCGAATCGGTTGTTATGACCGATCCTGCCCTGGCGATGGTCTCGCTTGAGCGACTTCGTCGCCTCGGGATCCAGCTCGCGATCGATGACTTCGGCGTGGGTTACTCATCCTTGGCGAATCTTCGTACCTATCCGTTCGACTGGATCAAGATAGATAAGTCATTTGTTGCCGATGTGCACCGCGACAACGACTGCGCCGCGATCGTCGAAGCGGTGGTGAAAATGGCCGCTGCAATGGATCTCGGCGTAGTGGCCGAGGGAGTCGAACACGAGGCTCAGGCACGAGTATTGCTCGACATCGATGTCACAAGGGCCCAGGGGTTACTCTTCTCGAAAGCGCTTCCGAAGGACGAGCTGATCGAGCGCTATCGCTGATCCGGTGGGCATCGGTAGGAGCCTTGGCGGTAGGGTCCTCAAATGGCTGAGAAACCCGTAACGCTCGGAGAACTACGTAAGACCGGTTGGGTATCGCGTCCGGTAAAAGAGGAACTCCGGTTGAACGCAATCGCCAAGGTGCGTTCGTCCGAGCCAATGGTCACTGAGGTGCTCGGTTACGAGAACACCGTCATGCCGCAGCTCGAGACCGCCTTGCTCGCCGGGCACGACATCATTTTTCTTGGTGAGCGCGGGCAGGCCAAGACCCGCATTATCCGTTCGCTGACGGGTTTGTTGGATGAGTGGATGCCTATTGTTGCCGGCTCGGAGATCAACGACGATCCCTACGCTCCAGTCTCCCGCCACGCGCGGGATCTAGTCGAAGCCGAGGGTGAGAACACCCCAATCCAATGGGTCCACCGAGATCAGCGTTTCGGTGAGAAGTTGGCAACTCCCGATACTTCGATCGCTGACCTCATCGGTGAGGTCGATCCCATCAAGGTCGCCGAGGGGCGTTACCTCTCGGATGAACTGACTCTCCACTACGGCCTGGTTCCCCGAACGAACCGCGGAATCTTTGCGATCAACGAACTCCCGGACCTCGCCGAACGTATCCAAGTCGGCTTGCTCAATGTCCTAGAGGAACGCGACATCCAGGTCCGCGGCTACAAGATTCGCCTGCCGCTCGACTTGATGCTCGTGGCTTCTGCCAATCCCGAGGACTACACGAATCGGGGTCGGATCATCACGCCGCTGAAGGATCGATTCGGTTCTCAGATCCGCACGCACTATCCGCTCGAGGTCGATGTAGAGATGGACATCATCGAGCAGGAGGCCATCGTCCCCTCGGTCGATGGGCTCGATGTTGTCATTCCGAATTTCATGGTCGAGATCATCGCCACCCTGTCGCATCTCGCCCGCCAAAGTTCGCAGGTCAACCAGAGCTCAGGCGTTTCCGTGCGGATGTCGGTCAGCAATACCGAAGCGGTCGTAGCGTCAGCGTTGCGGCGATCGTTGCGGCTTGAGGAAACCACGATCGTGCCGCGCGTGGGAGATCTTTCCGCTCTGGTTGCGACGACTGCGGGCAAGATCGAGTTCGAGACGCTCGAGGAAGGTCACGAGGCCGAGCTTCTGGATCATCTCGTGTCGTCGGCTGTGCACGGCGTATTTCGCGAGCTTGTGCCCGCTGAGCTCTACGCGCCGGTAGTCGATGCGTTCGAAGAGGGCGTAGTGGCTAAGACCGGAGACGACATCACCGTCGATGCCGCTCAGATGCTCGTGTCGGAGATCCCAGCGCTGTCAGCACCGGTGCAGGCGGTTTTGGGCGACGAAGAGGGCGAGCCGAGCGCCGCGATGGTGGCGTCGGCCGTCGAGTTCGTACTCGAGGGACTACACCTCGCCAAGCGCTTGAACAAGGAGTCGTCCGGCGGACGCACGCAGTACCATTCGCGCTGACCTATCCGAACGATGCGAGCACGCTGGCCGCTAGCCCTCGGATTCACCGCCGCGAGCGTCTGTGCTGAACGTCTGAGGGTCGTAGAGATCGGGTCGAGGTTCACCGGTTGCGCTGAGAATTCCCGCGAGTCCCTTGTGGGTCCGGAAGAGTGCATGGTCGACCAGCAAGTAGTCGCCGGGCACGTCGACGGTGAACTCGACGGCCACCGCCCCGCCTGCCGGGATCAGCGTTGTCTGCACGTTCGTGTTCACCAAATCGAACGAGCCCTCCACGTACACCTTGTCGAGGATCTCGCCGATGACGTGGAAACTTGAGACGAGGTTCGGGCCAGCGTTGCCGACATAGAGCCGGACCGTGTCGCCTGCCTCGATGGAACCGTCCGCCCCCAGCGCTCCGGGCCCTGTCAGCGCTCCGGGTTTGCCGTTGAATACCATGAAGGTCGGATCTTCCGAACGGGCATAGGAGCCTGAGAACTCGAGGTGGCCGACGCCGTCTAGATCGTCGATGTGTTCGGTGCCGCCGGCTTCGGTGTAGAACTCGCTCTGCATCACGTAGAACTCGTGATCCACCGGCGGAAGCCCCTCCTCCGGTTCTACGACGATGAGTCCATACATCCCGTGCGAGAGATGCGTGGGAACGTCGGGGAAGGCACAGTGGTACAAGAACACACCTGGTTTGGTTAGCTGTACCTTCAGGTTCGAGGTGGCTCCGGGTGAGGCATCGAGAGCAACAGCACCGCCTCCCGGCCCCGTCACCGCGTGGAAGTCGACGTTGTGGGGAATATGACTGTCCTCGGGATTGTGCAACGAGAAATCGAGACGATCGCCAACCCTTGCCCGAATCATTGACCCGGGGATCGCGCCGTCAAAGGTCCAGAAGTCCATCGTCGTGCCTTCGAGCATCTCGGCAGTCCCTTCGACGATGCTGAAGTGTGCCTCGATGTCGATAGGTCCGTTTCGTTCGACCGGTTTCGACGCCACGCCGTCCTCGTAGAGGGTGTAGTCGGCGGAGTCGGGCATCGATGTGGCGGCGAGCGAGATGTCATCGATCGTCACCTCGTGAGCATCTTCGGCCTCGAATCCACGGCCGGCGACGCTTGTAGTCTCGCCGCCCGTGACGACGATCTCGAACTCCATTCCTGCCTCTCGGTGACCCGCTACCGTGCACCAAGCGATCGCTGACTCGTCGAACGTTCCCAGGCTGACCGTCTCTGACTGACCCGGATCCAACAACGCCGATCCGGTGTCGCCATTGGCTTTGAGGTCGTGAGGCATCAAGCCGTCGTTTGTGACGTTGACGACCACCTCTGTGCCAGCGGGAACCTCGATGAAGCTGGGCTCATACGAGAATTCGGTCATCGAAACGTCAACCGTTACCGTTCCGCCAGCGCTTGTCGGCTCTGTACCATCGCCCGCCTCATCGATCGCGCGCATTGCGAACGCGATGCCCGTGAAACTCACGACCAAGGCCACCGCCGCAATTGCTATTGCGATCGCTGACCATCCAGACGAGCCGGAATTGACGGCATCTGATTCTTGTTCTGAGTCGGCGTCATCGGTTGTTGAGCGTTCGGAAACATCGTCCATGGTCCAATCATCGACCTATGGGTGGTTCCGTCGATAGTGCCCAAGGTCCCTAGTGCGTTGGGGGCTCGACACGGGCATCGGTCAGTCGTCGAGCGCTCGGTTTTGTATTGCGGTCACGGTCGAACAACCCGCGATTGCTCTCGAAGCCCATCGTCCATTCGTAGCCGTCGATCGCGGTGTCGTAGAAGAACGCTTTGACGGGCGCGCCATCTTCAACAGCAGCAAGAGTCTGGCCAAGTGACGCGTCGAGCAGGTCGTCGCGCCAATCATCATCTTCGGTCCCGAATCCAGTCGCAGCGACGGCAAGATCGCGGTCGGGGAGCCGTTCGTGCACGGTGCGCAGAGCTACGCCGAGTTCTTCGGGATTCGGAGCGATGCCGTTGTCGCCGCGCCGCGCGTCTGCGGGGTAGGGGCCGATCGCCCCGGTTGATGAGACGGTAAGGGGACCGTCGAAGCTCAGGCCGACCAGGTCGAACGCTTCGGCTGCCTCTTCGATGCGGATTGGTGAGCGGTCCGAGACCACGAGAATGCCCTCGTCGTACAGTCCGATCCATGAATCCCAGAGGTGGTGTTCCAACTCGTCGCGAGCTTCGTGTGCATCGGGGTCCGCCGCGAATAATGTCGGTGTCGCGTGCACTGTCATGACGGGCTGATCACCGCTATTCAGCTGGCGCCAGGCGGTGATGTTGGCCAACAGCGCCCCTTCGATAGCGGAGGCGAGTCGGATTGGATCTCGCACTCCAGGCGGCCGCGTGGCCAGCGCATGGCCGCGCACTGCCCATCCAACGGGGTCTTCGATCGGGACCCATCCGTCGACGTGACCGCCGAAGAGTGTGGCGCAACGGTCGACGTGTCGGGCCCAGAAGTATTCGCGAGCGTGCTCATTCGCGAAACCGCCTTCGTCGTCTGCGAACCAGCCGGGCAAACTGGTGTGCTGAAGGGTCAGCCAAATGGATACACCGGCGCGAGAAGCC
>JADFOM010000094.1 GCA_022562835.1 Acidobacteriota bacterium
AGGGTAGAAGTCGTCGATCGGCGCCTGCGGGGTGAACGAGCGCATTGGCAGGGCCAGTTGAAGCCAGACGAGAATGATCATCACGGCTACTGCCAGCGGTCGCCCGACCTTAGCGTGGCGACATGAGTAGCCAAGTGCGGTAACGATGAGGGTGGCAGCGAGGCCGAGTGCCAGTGACTTCATGAGGGGCCCGGTGAGTTCTGCGGGGTCTTCGAGCGCTGACAGCTTGGAGACAAACGATGGCAGGTACCACGCGAACGTGGTTGTGAGCAGTGCGAGCAGCCCGCCGGACACGATCCGCAGCGCAGTGGGTGGCGGAGACGCTTCAGTGCTGTCGGTTCGTAGCAGTGCGTCGATGCCGACCGCAGCGACGATGGAAAAGGCGAAGCCGAGAAGGAATCGCGTCCGGCCCAGATTTCCATCACCCAGGCCGGGTATCTCATAGGCGAGTGCAAGGAGCGGCCCGCCTAGGTAGACGAGTACGAAGACGACCATCGCGGTTAGCGATGCGAAGCCGACCGCGTAACACGCCGGTCTTGTGAGGCGTATCCGTCCGCTCACCGTAGCGATGAGGGTTCCCGCGGCCACCGTCATCATGATGAGCCCGACGGTGGTCGCGCTTGCCGCGTTGGACGTACCGAGCCAGTTCCTTGTCGCATCCAGTGGCCCGTAGACCGATGTGTCAAAGAGGCCGAACGACTCGAGCGCCGAAAGATGTGAGTCTTCGTCGAATTGTCGGGATTCGCGAAGCCCGGACCCGTCGAGCTGGGCCAGGAACGGAATGAGAACGAACGCGGAGATGGCGAATCCCCACAAGACGCCCGCTAAGAGACTGTAGCTGAGGCGCAGAGTCTCTGGAAGGTCGTTCTCGCCAGCGACGAGGTCGCCGCCGAGCTGCAGCATGCTCCATGCGCCTGCAACGACCAGCGCGTAGACGAAGCCGGTCGGGAACCCCTCGATCCAGCACCATGCGATGGTCGTAGCGAGCCATGCGACCGTCCCGGGGCTACGTCGCTGCAGGACTCGCTCCACGGCGTGCATTAGTAGCGGGAACACGAACACGACGGTGACGCGTTGCAGGAAAACCAGGGTCGCGCCGCTGAATCCGAAGCCGATTGCTCCAATGGTGGCGGCCGAGCGGCCGATGCCGAGGCGACGGAGGAACAGGAAGGTGCCGACCTGCGCGATGAAGATGGCGAACGCAGCACGTAGGGATGTCGCGTACCAGTGGGGGAGTACGGTGTGGCTCCAGTTGAGTGGTGACCAGATGCCGTCGAACGGCATTGTGGCCAGCGGAGTGCCGCCGGCCACGTTGGGTTCCCACTGTTGTACTCGTCCGTCGCGCACCCCGTCGTAGAAGTTGACGATGCGCGGGATCGATTCGGTTTGGTCGCCCTGGATCGGATTTTCGACGTGGGGTGGACCGTCGAGGTTCTCCATATAGGGGGTCCAGCCCTCGAGCACGTCGATGCCACCCGTGCTGGCTTGTCCTAGCAGCGACTGTGGCATGAAAGCGAACGTTGCGATCGCGAAGATCAAGTATGGCGTAACGCGACTGTCGAGCATCCTGCG
This sequence comes from Acidobacteriota bacterium, assembly GCA_022562835.1. Lineage (GTDB taxonomy): Bacteria > Actinomycetota > Acidimicrobiia > Acidimicrobiales > SHLQ01 > JADFOM01. The sequence continues at coordinate 1,573 of JADFOM010000094.1, forward strand.
GATCAGTGGGTGTGAGGTGATCATTGGAGACTATTTCGGCCAGCGCCCGCGCACCGGGATCGGAGGCCGTGAACGTGACACCGATGACAAGTCCAGCCCTGGCACACTGGAGGAATGCCAATGCGCCAAGATTGCAAGTTTTACGAGAGCCGGTCGTACCCCAACGGTGAGACGGTGAGGAAATGTGACAAGGATCTAGCTCCCGAGGCTCCGTGGCGCTGTCCCGAAAATTGTTCTGGTTACGAACGCCGCTACGCAGACGTGAACTGGAACGTGGGCACTCTTGTCGCGCCGCCGACACCGTCGGAGCCGAGCAGTCTTGACGACGGTGACAGCGTGGCTGCCCTGCTCGATTCGGCCGAGGACATCATCAACAGCGCCGGTCCCGACATCCTCTCCGAAGTCGAGGCCGAACGTGTCTCGCAACAGGGATTAATGGGGCGGTTCAAGCGCCTTTTCCGTCGAAACCGCTGAGGGATCCCCGCAGGGAATTCCTCCTACGCGGATAGGGTTAATCGCTTGATCGCACAACGAAATGCCCCTCCGGGCCCTGAGTGGATGCAGAAATTCCGCGCCCTCGGTTATGACCGAGCGGAGGCCTTCGACCCCCCGGATGTGGCCGAGGAGCACTGGCGCTACAGCCCTATCGGGAAGTTGGACTTCTCTGCACTCGAACCATATGAGTCGGATCGCCCTCAGCTGACCGGCGCCCATTCGGCCGACGCCTTCGAGGAGCGCGACGCACTCATCGTCTGCGCGGACGATGAGGTCGTCAGCGTGGAACTTTCCGGGGATGCCCTCGCCGCTGGGGTGGTGGCCGGCCGCTTGGTCGATCACCTTGAGGTCGAGTCGATCGTGGCATCGTTGCCTCAACCCGATGACCATCTCAGCGCAATGAACCAGGCCTGGTCGTCGCAACCATTGGTCATAGATGTGCCAGCCAACGCGGTGATGGAGCGTCCGCTGGTCGTGGCGAGTCGTGCCGGCGAAGGCTCGGGGATTTCCTTTCCGCGCACCATCGTGCGGGTGGGCGAGAACGCTCAGGTGACGGTGATCGACCATCAGCGCGGAGGTCACGATCGCCAGATAGCCCCGCTGATCGATCTGCTGGTCGGTCGCGGTGCGAACGTTCGATACATGACCTACCAGGACCTCGTCGCCAGCGCCTGGCAACTCGCCCGTCTCAGGGTCAGCGTCGACGCAGACGCGAACGTCGGGGTCTTCGCTGTTGCCCTCGGGGGAAGTTATGCCCGTCTGCAGATCGACTGCGCACTCATCGGACGTGGCTCGCATGTTCGCGTAGCGGCGGTTTACGTGAGCGGTGACCATCAGGTGCACGACTTTCGCACCTCCCAACACCACATCGCTGAGGACACTTCGAGCGATCTTCTATTCAAAGGTGTGGTGGACGATGACGCTCAGGCGATCTACACCGGTCTCATCCATGTCGGTCCCGATGCGCGTGGTGCCAACGCCCTGCAGACGAACCGCACGATCACGTTGAGCGAAGGTGCTTCAGCCGAATCCGTACCGAATCTCGAAATCGAGAACAACGAGGTCCGATGCAGCCACGCCTCGGCGGTTGGCCCGATCGATCGCGACCAGGTGTTCTATCTCGAGAGCCGCGGCGTGCCCACGGCGCGAGCGGAGCGCTTGATCATCGAGGGATTCATCGACGCGGTTATCAGCGAATTTCCCGCCGGGCAGGAAACAGTGCGGGCCGAGGTGGCCGCCCGATTCACCGGCGAGGATGACGAATGAGCGCACAAGGTGAACGTTACGACGCTGGCCTGGTGAGTGATTTCGAGCCCGGCACGGTGCGCCGGGTCAAAGCAGGTGATCGCGTCGTCGCGGTAGCCCGCATCGACGATGATTTCTATGCGATCGGCGATGTTTGTTCCCATGAGAATGTCTCGCTAAGCGAGGGTGAACTCGACGCCGACGAATGCACGCTCGAGTGTGCGAAACACGGCAGCCTCTTCTCGCTCGAGACGGGCGATGCCTTGACCTTGCCGGCCCTCAAAGCCGTGCCCGTATACAAGGTCGATCGCGTGGACGACAGTGTCTGGGTGGTAGTTGGATGAGTGCATTGGTGATCGAAGGGCTTCGTGCCGGGGTCGAGGGAACCGAACTGCTCCACGGGGTCAACCTGACGGTGCCGTCGGGAGAAGTCCACGCCTTGATGGGGCCGAACGGGTCGGGCAAGTCGACGCTGAGCCATGTCTTGGCCGGTCGCCCTGGTTATGAGGTGTTGGCGGGGTCCGCAACTATCGATGGCGTCGAGTTGCTGGGGTTGCCCGCATGGCAACGGGCCCGAGCCGGGTTGTTCCTGGCCATGCAGTACCCGACCGCGGTGCCGGGCGTGCGTCTGCGCGACATGTTCGAAGCGTCGGTTATCACGCGCGATATGGACGAGACGGTACTTGCCGATCAAATCACCAAGGAGATGGGACGCATCGGCTTCGAGCCGAAGTTTCTCGATCGTGAACTCAACGTCGACTTGTCGGGTGGTGAGATGAAGCGTAATGAAACACTTCAGCTCTCCGTGCTGTCGCCCCGCTTCGCGATTGTCGATGAGCTCGACTCGGGTCTCGACGTCGATGCGCTGCGCCTGGTGTCCGAGCGGGTCCAGAGCGCCAGCAGCGACGGCATGGGCATCCTTGCGATTACCCACTACACCCGACTATTCGAGGAACTGCGCCCCGACCGTGTGCATATCTTGATCGATGGCGAGATCGTTGAATCAGGCGATGCGTCATTGGCCGACCGACTTGAGGTCGAGGGTTACGCACAATGGCAACCCGAACCTCCCGAACCTGAAGCGAAACCCGCTGCCGACCCGTTCGCGGATCCACTCCTATGACCCGTTCTGCGAGGTTCGATGCCGATCAGGTCGCTCGCCGAGCAGGTGAGGTGCCGGACTGGGCGTGTTCAGCAGAGTCGCTACGTCGCAAGATCGAGTTTGGGTCGTTCGTGGAAGCCTTCGGGTTCATGTCCTCGGTGGCACTCATCGCCGAGAGGATGGACCATCATCCAAACTGGTCGAACGTCTACAACACGGTCGAGATCGAACTCAACACCCACGATGCCGGCGGCGTCACCGAACTCGATTTCGAGCTGGCGACAGCGATCGACAAGTTGATCTAGCTGGTCAATGCCCGTCGATAGCGTCGAGCAGTGTGTTCCAAGAAAGGGTCGCGCACTTGATGCGGACCGGGAACCGCACTACCCCGCGCAGTGCTTCTAGGTCGCCGAGCGACACCTCGTCGTCGATTTGGAGGTCCTCGTCACCGCCGTCGCCATCGAGGCCGCTCTCATGAATCGACATCATCGCCTTGAAGACCCTGGTGATATTTTGTGCCTCATCGACGGTCATGCCCTTGACGGCGGCCGACATCATCGATGCCGATGACTGGCTTATCGAGCAGCCCTGGCCACCGATCTTGAGGTCGGTGATGAGGTCGCCATCGGTTTCGAGATAGATGACGACCTCGTCGCCGCAGAGGGGATTAAAACCCTCTGCGCGTCGCGCCGGCGGTGTCTCGAGCTCGCCACGGTTACGCGGGTTGCGATAGTGGTCGAGAATGATCTCGCGGTAGAGGTCTTCGAGTCCTGGCATTCCCCGCTCCTCAGAAGGTGAACATGTCGCCGGCTTCGGCAAGTGAGTCGGACAGCACGTCTATGTCGGATTCGTCGTTGTAAAGGTACAGCGATGCTCGCGTCGTCGAACCGACACCAAGTCGCTGCATCAGTGGTTTCGCACAATGGTGACCCGCCCGTACGCAGACGTTTTGTTGGTCGAGTACCTGTGCAACATCGTGCGGGTGCACGTCGCGATAGGTGAATGACAACACACCACCACGCTCGGCCGGTTCGGACGGACCGAAGATCTTGATGTCGTCACCGAAACGTTCGGACAGGGTGCGCAATGCATAGGCGGTCAGCGCAACTTCGTGGGCACGTACGTTCTTCATCCCAAGTTCGGAGAGAAAGTCGATAGCTGCTCCGAGCCCGACCGCCTCGGCAATCGGTGGCGTACCGGCCTCGAACTTCCAGGGCAGGTCGTTGGTCGTGTAGCCCTCCTTGGTGACCTGAAGGATCATCTCGCCGCCACCCAGGAACGGCGGCATGTCTTCGAGGAGCTCTTCTCGAGCCCAGAGCACACCGATACCGGTAGGCGCACACATCTTGTGCGCGGTGAATGCCACGAAATCGGCTCCGAGGGTCTGTACGTCGGTGGGTAAATGTGGGACGTACTGACTCGCGTCGGCGAGGACGAGCGCACCGGCTGCGTGGGCTCTTGTTGCGATATCGGAAATGGGGTTCAGGGTGCCCAACACGTTTGACATCGCGCTGACGCAGACCAGCGATGCGCCATCGAGAAGGCGGTCGAGGTCCGAGAGGTCGAGTTTGCCCTCGTCGGTGATGGGGATCCAGCGCAGCTCGATGCCGATCGCTTCGCGCAACATCTGCCAGGGCACGATGTTGGCGTGGTGCTCGAGTTCTGTAAGTACGACGGTGTCGCCTTCTCGGAGGTTCTTTCGTCCCCAGCTCTGTGCCACCAGGTTGAGCGATTCGGTCGCATTCTTGGAGAACACGACCTCGCTGGTCGAGGGGGCGTTGATGAACGAGGCGACCTTGGCCCGCGCGCCCTCGAGTGCCTCGGTTGCCTCGTGGGCGATCTGGTAGGAGCCGCGGTGAACGTTTGCGTTAGTGTTCCGGTAGTAGTCGGAGATCGCGTCGATCACCGTGTCTGGTTTCTGCGAGGTGTTCGCCGAGTCGAGGTAGACCATGCGACGACCGTTGATCGTGCGGCTGAGCAGCGGGAATTGCGCCTTGAGAGCTGCCGCGTCGAGGCCAACCTTCTCGATGGTCACTTGAATGCCCCGTAGCCGTCGACCTCGAGGGTCTTGGCGAGCTCGGTGCCACCGGATTGCACGATGCGGCCGTCGATCATGATGTGGACGTGATCGGGTTCGATCTCATCGAGGAGTCGCTGGTAGTGCGTGATGAGCACTATGCCGAGCGCTGGGCGGGACTCGCGAACCTCGCGGATGCCATGTGCGACCACGCGCAGTGCGTCGATGTCTAGGCCGCTGTCGGTTTCGTCAAGGATGGCCAACTCGGGTTCGAGCAGCGCCATCTGGAGGATTTCGTTGCGCTTCTTCTCGCCACCTGAGAATCCTTCGTTCAGGTAGCGGTCAGCGAAGCTCGGGTCCATGCCGAGGCGGTCCATCCACTCCATGATCGAAAGGCGCAGCTCGAGCACCGAGAGGTCGATGCCTTTGCGGGCCGAGAGCGACTGACGCATGAAGTTGATGACCGAGACGCCTTCGACGGTCTGGGGGTATTGGAACGCGAGGAAGAGCCCGGCCTTGGCGCGGACATCGGTGGGCCATGCGGTGATGTTCTCGCCTTTGAAACGAATCGCGCCGCTGGTGATCTCGTATTCGGGAGATCCCATCAGGGTGGTGGCGAGTGTTGATTTGCCCGACCCGTTGGGGCCCATGAGAGCGTGGACCTCACCCGCGCCGACCCGAAGATCGAAACCCTTGAGGATTTCGGTGTCTTCGACCCGGGCGTGCAGGTCCTCGATCTCGAACAATGGTGCGTCGCTCACGGTCTCATTGTATGCGACGAACGGTTTTGCACTACCGCCGTAGGAGAATCTCCAAATCCCGAAAATTTGGTCGTTTCACCACCTGTGAGGTGGTCAAACGACCACAGAATTTCAGTTGGGGCTGCTAGAGGGGTTCAAACATCACCACGAAGAGCCCGACGGTGATGACCGGGATGGCGAACAACAGTAGGAACTGCGTGACGAGCAGCATCCATGTGAGCACCGGCACGCGGCGACCCCGACGGTGTCAGACCACGGGTTCGCGTTGACAACCCCAGCTTGTGTTGTGTGACCTCCACATGCCCGGCGGAGGGGGAGTGGCGGTCGCAAAGGCTGTAGGCGAGCAGGTGCCCGTAGTGATCTTGTCGGTGTCGGAGTCCGAGAGCGACCTGCTCGACGCAGTAGCAGCCGGAGCGCTCGGCTATCTGGTCAAGTCGACAGAACCCGATGAGTTGCGCCGCCAACTCTGGAAGGCAGCCAAGGGTGAGCCGGTGTACTCCCCGAGCTTGGCCGCGCTGGTGTTGGTCGAGTTCCGGCGTTTGAAGAAGGCCGATGTCGACGGTGAATCATTGACCGAACGTGAACGCGAAGTGCTTCAGCTGGTCGCGAGGGGACACACTTACAAAGAGATCGGCGAGGAGCTGTTCATCGCAGAAAAGACCGTCGAGAATCACACGCGCAACATCTTGAAGAAGCTGCACCTCAACCGCAAGAACGAACTGATCCGCTACGCCCTCGACCATGGTCTGGACTGATAATCGCTGCGAGTTCTACGCACTCTCGTGCGCCTCATGTGCAGAGCGCTGGCGCAAACCGCAATCGGTGGCAAAGCCACACGATTGCTACCAGGTGTCGCGAACTCGCAGTCAACACGAGGCGCGATCCGGCTTCGCCGGTCGGGCCGATCGGCGCTTGCGTTCTGCATATGAGCGACACCGAAGGTGTCGCGAACTAGCAGCAACAACTAGTTGTTCTTGATGGTCATGCCACCGTCCACGACGAATGCGTGACCGGTGACATACGACGACGACGGCAACGACAGGTTCACTATCGCGTGGGCAAGTTCTTCCGGATCGCCGTAGCGCCTGAGCGGTACGCGTCGACGCGCGAACTTGGTCTTCATTTCGTCAGGAATCGCCTCGGTCATGC
>JADFOM010000095.1 GCA_022562835.1 Acidobacteriota bacterium
GGGCGTCGGAACGCCATGGCAGCAGGGGTGCGAAGCTCCGTCCGATGTCAACCGCTGCGCCGTGAGGGCGAAACGCCATGCCGATTGAGGCTATGCCGACGCCGAGCTGGCGCAGGCGAGTCTGGATCGTAACAAGCTCGGGCATGTTGCCTAGTGCCGCGAAACGCTGTTGCAAGGCGCGGTTGACCGGCAGGAACATCGTGAAGAGGGCGGCTGCCGGCTTACTCATTCCACCAACGGCCATTAAGAGTACGATCGCCAGCCCTCCGAGCAACTCGAAGTCGCGGATCCCGTCGGCACTCTGGCGCGCTACCACATAGAAAGCGCCGGCGACTCCCGCCATTGCTGCCGAGAAGGCATAGACGATCACCTTCGTCCACATGACATCCATGCCGATCATGCCCGAGGCGGCGGGGCTGTTGGACAGCGCGATCCACCGTCGTGCATGTCGGGTACGGCGCAGCATCGTGAGCGCAGTGATAGATAGGGCCAAGACCGCAACCTGCGCAACGACGAGATGACGACGGTTATCGAGGGTGTAGTTGAAGATGTCGAAATGTGGGATCGAGACCACCCCCGACGTCGGCAGGATGTCGGGGTGCGGGAAGAACAGCTTGGCCATGCCGTGCGCAAGAGCCATCGAGCCCAACGCGAGATATAGACCGCGCAGTCTTGCGAATGGCAGCGCGACCAGCGCACCGATGGGTGCGGTCAGTGCAGCGATAACGGGCAGCCACATGACGTCACCGGTTTCACCGCTCGGCAACTTGAGGTAGAGGAACGCTCCGAAGCCGGCGAAGGCCATTGGTGCGAGGTTGATCTGCCCGGCCCAACCGGTCAGTGGAACAAGCGATAGCCCAATAAGAGCGGTCGCGACCGCCGCGTTGGCGGAGTTGAGGTTGGCTTCGCTCCAGGCGCCCGGATCCCAGATCCCGAAGTTGAGCCACCCGCCCGTCAGCGCAATCGCCGCAACGACGAGTGCTATGCCGCCGATCATCGATTCCCAGGGTTTGGTCAGACGCTGGATCTTCTTTAGGTCCGATGCGACGCGGCCGACTTCGAGACGTTCCTGGGGCAGCGCTAGGACCACTGCGACGAGCGCGAGCGCGGCGAGCGAATCAGGTACGAAGCGCCACTCGTTTCCCCAGGAGAAGAACTGTGTAAGGAATTGTTTGCCAACCCCCAAGAACAGGGCGCCAGCCAGTGCGAGCGGCAAGCTGCGCAGCTGACCAAATGCTGCTGCTGCGAATCCCCACACGATGATGATATTGAGGTTGAGCGGGTCCATCTCGAGTTCTGGCGCGATCATGATGCCGGCGAGTGCACCGAGCGAACACCCGATGGCCCAAGCGGTGGACGACACCATGCCGGGTCGCGCGCCGGTCAACGCAGCAAGCTCGCGGTTATCGACCACCGCGCGCATCGCAACGCCGAGTCGCGATTTGAACAACAGACGCAGCACGATCGCGATGATGATCGCCGAGCAGAACACGATGAAGCGGTGATATGTGATGTTGATCGGCCCAGCGCTGAAACTCTCTTGACCGAAGAACGGATCGATGCGGCGAGGCTGCTCCTGGCTCCAGAACATGCCCGTCAACGCGAGCAGGAACACCATCAGACCTACGGTGATCATCAACTGGTTGATCAGCGGCGCCTTCTGGACGCGCCTCATCAACAGCACGTCGAGACCTATGCCGAGCAGTGGCGCGAAGACTCCGACGACGAGAACCAGAGCGACTGGTGTTGGCCAGTCCCAGTCGGTGCGGAGCTGCCAATACAAGAACGCGGAGATGACTCCGATTGCGCCCTGCGCGAAGTTGAAGATGCCGGTCGTGGTGTAGACGACCACGAGGCCAGTGGCGTACATCGCGTAGAGCGCCCCGATAGCGAGGCCGATGAGCAGGGTTGTGATACCCGTTTCCCAGGTGAGGCCGCCCTGCCACCCAACCGACAGTGGGTAGGCCAAGATCACGACAGCGAAGATCAGCGTCCGGCTGACCGACTTGTTGGACTCCACCGGCGCCTACCCCCTCACGTCGTCGCCCTGCTGCTCTGTACCGCTTCGTTGACCTTCAGCCTTGGTAACGCTCGGCTGAATCGAGACCCTTGATCGATGTAGTTGTGTCGCTACATTCCAGCGTCCCCCGTTCCTCGGGGAATCGTCGGACAAATTCTCCGTCTTCAACCTGCACGACGACAAAACAGTTGCTCGTCGACTTGTCGGCGAGGTTCGCGCTTGTAAGCCAGCCATCTGCGCTGAAGTCTGTCAAGTTCGCCATGCCCTCGAGGACGGCTTCGCGGGTGACAGCGTTCGGTCCGTCAGTGGCGACGATGTCTTCGACCGCCTGTTCGAACGCGAGCCCGGAGGCAAACGAGGTTGCGGCCCACGATGGTGGGAAAGGATCATCGATGGAGTCGATGAACGTCGCCAGGTTCTCGTTGGTGTCGGTCTCATCGTGTGGCAGGAACGGCAGGTAGACGTAGGTGCCCTCGACGTTCTTGCCGCCTTGTTCGAGCAGCTGCGGCGTGTAACACGCCAGTTGACACACCCAGACGACGCCTTCGTTGTCAAAGTTCTGTGCCGCGGCCTCGTTGCGATATTTCAGCATCGCTTGATCATTGGAGCCCATGCCCGCCCATTTGACGTCGTTGGCGTTCATGTACTGGATGATCGCGCCGTACTGGGCTTGTTCGGCGAGACCGGACATGCCGAACTCGCCGTCGGGGAACGTGTTGACGCCGATCTGGTTTAGACCCTCTGCGAGCACAACGGTTGCGTTGACCGTCTGGGGAAGGTCGGATGGGATGACGAAAGTGCCTTCGACCGGGCCGCCGCCGAGTTCGTTGTCGAGAATCCACTGCGGGCCACCCTGGGCCAGTTCGAAGTCGCGCGGACCTTCACCGCTGTATGGACAGGACCCGTTCTCGCCCGCGACGAGGAACACGTTCGGTGAACACGCGTGTGCGCCGACGACAGAACGTTCCGGGATGTCGGCGATGCCACAGCCCTCGATCGTCTTGGCATCCGTAATGGAAAGGGCGGTAGATCCGACCATTGCGAGTGATGTGTCGCACGCGTTGAGGAAGCCGTTTTCGGTCTCTACCGCGCTGAGCGCCGAGTCAAATTCGATGAGTTCGACCTCGCGGCAGGCGAGGCCTCCCTCGGCGTTGACCTTGTCGGCCCAGGCTCTGGCACCATCGATGGATCCTTGGAACAGACCTGGCGCAAGTTCGAAGCCCGTGTCTGCCATAACGAAGACGGTAAGGGTGTCTTCGGTCACGCCGGTGCCGGTGGCTTCGAGGGCGACACCCTCGCACTGGTCGTCGACCGAACCGTCGTCGCTACCGTCAAGGCCGTCATCACCAAAAGCATCGTCGGTGGCCTCCACGGTTGTGGTGGTTTCGCCGTCGTCACCGCCGTCTCCTCCGTCGTCGTCACCGCAGGCCGCGGCGATGAGCGATATGGCCAACAGGAGAATGAGCAACAGTCGATTTCTTGACAAGACAGAACCCTTCAACAGAATTGCGGAAGGGAGCACCATAGGTGAGTCGATTCCGCGTGCCATAACGGGGCGTCACCAATCATCTCAACCGCGCTGGCGGACGGCCGCACCAAAATCGATATACCGCCCGCCACAGAACTCTTCAAATGGTCAGCCCTGATAACGCTCCGCCGCGTCGAGTCCGACGATTTCGTCTACCTCGGCGTCGCAGTCAAGCGTGCCCGGCTCTTCGGGGTGGCGGCGGACGAACTCGCCGTTCTCAACCTGTAGTAGAACAAAACAAGGGCTGCCTATGCGTTCAGCGATATTCACCGGACCGAACCACCCGTTGGCATCAAATTCCGCCACGTTGTCTAGCCCAGCGAGAATCGCCTCGCTGGTGATTCCGTTGGGGCCCTCGGTTTCCATGATGTCGCCGATGACCTGTTCGAACACCAGCCCAGACGCCCATGCGGTCGCCGCCCACGACGCAGGGAAGTCAGAACCGAGGTACTCGATGAACTTGGCGAGTTCCTCGTTGGTGTCGGTTTCGTTGAACGGCAGGAACGGCATCCAGCTATAGGTGCCCTCAACGTTCTCGCCACCCTGATCGACTAACTCCGGCGTATAGCAGGCGATTGTACATATCCAGGACACTCCGGTGTTGTCGAAGTTCTGGGCTGCTGCTTCGTTTCTCCATTTCAGCATCGATTGATCGTTGGATCCGTTGTGTGCCCACTTGACGTCGTTGTTGACCATGTACTGGATGATCGAGCCGTACACCGCTTGTTCGGCGAGGCCGGACATGCCGAATTCGCCGTCGGGGAACGTGTTGACACCGATCATGTTCAGAGCCTCGACGCTTGGCATGCTGGCTTCGATGGTGGACGGAAGGTCCGATGGGATCACGAAGACGCCTTCCACCGGGCCACCGTCATGGTCGTTTTCGAGGATCCACTCGTAGGCGCCCTGAGCGACCAGGAAGTCGCGGGGACCTTCGCCGCTGTAGGGGCACGAGCCGTTGCCAGGAGCCACCATGAAGACATTCGGCGAACACTGGTGCCCGGTCGCCACGGTACGTTCGGGTATGTCTGCGAGTCCGCAATTCTCGATCGCGCTGGCGTCGGCGACGCTTAGAGCGGTCGAGCCGACCATCGCCACCGAAGTGTCACAGGCATTGAGGAAGCCATTTTCGGTTTCCACCGCGTTGAGGGCCGAGTCGTAGACGATTAGTTCAACTTGGCGACAGCCGAGACCGCCCTCGTCGTTGACCTTCTCGGCCCATGCTTCTGCACCATCGATCGATCCTTGGAACAGACCTGGCGCAAGTTCGAAGCCAACGTCTGCCATGACGAACACGGTCAATGTGTCTTCGGTGACGCCGGTGTCGGTGGCTTCGAGTGTTACCCCTTCACAGAGCTCATCGGCAGTACCGTCGTCGCTACCGTCGTCGCTACCCTCAAGGTCGTCATCGCCAAAAGCATCGTCGGTGGCCTCCACGGTCGTGGTGGTTTCGCTGTCGTCACCGTCGTCTCCTCCTCCGTCGTCGTCACCGCAGGCTGCCGCGATCAACGCGAACGCGGTCAACAGGATTAGGAACAGATGTTTCTTCGGCACAGCAGGAACCCCCGAATAGTTATGAGCCGTTTGCGCAGACATTACGTGCTCGTGTAACCGATGTCACAACGGGTGGATTCTCGAGACGGGCTGGTTGGGCGCCATTCAGCGCTGTGTACAGCGCTGTCAACGGGTAGGCGCGTGCTGGCGGACTTCTGATGCGGGGTCGGCGTAATATCGGTGCATCGCAGGCGACCCTGGTATCGGCACACTCAACGAGGGCTCGTTGCATGCCGCGCTCAAGGTCGAATACGCCAAGCCCGGCGACCTGTTCGAGGTACCTCTCGACGGATTCGTCATCGACATCCGTCGCGATGATCTGTTGATCGAAATCCAGACCGGGTCATTCGCCGCACTGGGACGGAAACTCGATCACCTACTAGCTGAGCACCACATTCTTCTCGTCCATCCGATCGCGGTCGAGACCTATCTGCACAAACCGGATGCAGCTCCGCGCAGGTCGCCCAAACGGGGCTCCATCTACAGCCTGTTCGACGAACTGGTCAGCATCCCGACACTACTTGATCACCCAAATCTCGCTCTCGAGGTTGTACTGGTTTCTGTCGCAAAGATCCAAGAGTTCGAGCCCAGCGCTCGCCGAGGGAGGGGAGGGTTCCGCACCACCGATCGACTGTTGCGCGAAATTCTGGGGCGGCGCCGATTCGATCGGCCCGAGGACCTCCTCGATCTGGTGCCTGGTGATCTTCCAGCGACGTTCACGACCACCGATCTGGCCCGCCACGCCGAGATCGGGCGCGATGTTGCCCAGCAGATGGCTTACTGCCTGCATCTGCTCGGGTTATTCGTCGTGTTAGGCCGTACAAAGGCCGGCATCACATATTCGCGGTGATCACCGACAGGCTCATGGACTGATGACGGTGTCGCCTTCTGTGAGGTCACCGGTGACGGTGACCAGTCCTCCCGAGGTGTCGCCGACCGTGACCTCGACGAGCATCGTGGATATCCCGTCGTTCGCGACGACCTCGACAAAGTAGTTCCGCGTATCGGTGCGCAGGATCGCTGTTGCAGGAACCACGGTCGACTCGGCGCCACCGCCGACGCTCCAGTCGATGCTCACCGGTACGACGTCGACGGGATAGTCGACGCGCCAGGTCGGTGTGGCGCTCACGGTCGAGGTTCCGTCGGAGCGATCGACAAGCCCTGTGACCTTGGCCTCAAAGGTTGCTCGATCCGGGAGCCGCACCGTCACGATGTCACCCGGACTCAGCGAGTGGCGGTCGGTTGCGGCGAGCGGGAACTCGACCTGCCGCGTGCGTGACGAAACGGTCAGCATCGACGTGCCCCCCGATACGGCATCACCGATTGCGACGGCCACCGAACTGATTCGACCGGTATGGGGAACGAACACCACGCGGTCGAGCGCGACCTCGCCGGTGTCGTCAATGCCGAGGTCGTTCTGCCAACGCTCGACCATCGCGCTGGTCGCCCCGGTGTAGGTGTCATCGATCGTGACGAACCCGTCCGGGTCATAGCCCAGTTCGACAAGGTTCGACTTGAGTTGGGCGACATCGGGTCCCTCGTCTCCCTCTTCGAGTCGCCGGTACGCAGGCAGGTCGCCCAATAAAACGACGGTGGGCTCATCGTTGACACGCCACAAGACGTCGCCGTTTGCATAGTGGTCATCAACTTTTGCGATCTCGTTGACGACCAGTGATGGCTGGACTTCAACATCCCCGCCTGTGGTCACCGCCCCACTGCTCGGCCCTCCACCGTCCCTTCCGGTCGGCAAGCCCCTTGTTATCGGGCCCGTGGGCTGACCCGGTGTGCTCGACGCGACAGGTGGCGCCGCTTCGGTCGTGGGTGTTGGCGCTGTGGTTGCGGGGGCAACGGCGGTGCTCGTCGTTGCCTGTGGTGTCGTTGTGGTGGGTGTCGGCACGGTGGTCCTTGGGGGTGCTGGTTCGCCGCAGTCGATCGTCGTGGGCGGAATGATGCTCGTGGTCGTCGTCGTGTCGATCGGGGGCTCTGGACAGGTCGCTGTGTCGGTCACGAGCGGCGTGAACACAATCCCTTCGGTCGTGCCATCGAGACCGCCGACTGCTGTCGCGTCGCTGGGTAGGGTCGATCTGGATCCGCCGTCCTCGGCCTGCGAAGTTCCGGTCGAAGTCGTGCCGTCGTTGTAATAGAGGGTGATCCGGTCCGCGTAGTCGAGTTCACCATCGGCGCTGAACTCCTCGCCAAGCGACGCGACCGTCACCGTCGCTGTATCCCGCGTTGTCCCCTCGACCGCTGTCTCAGGATCATCGATGAGGTTGGCGGGATCGACGAAAAATGCGCCCACCGCGACCCCGCACACACAGACCGACGCGATGACCCTGCGACGCCGTCTGCCGCTCGTCCAGTGGTGTTGATCCGTCTTGGTTCGGGCCATCACGCGGCCCTCAACGCTTCGGTCGGCGCAAGCCGTGCGGCGCGCATAGCGGGGTAGAGTCCGGCGACCGCGCCGATCAGCAGGGCCGCGATGAAGCCGCCCACGACGGCAGCAGGGGGGATCACGACCTCCCAACCCTTGATGCTCGCGTAACCAGCCGTCACCGCGGCACCCAACGCGACGCCAGCTAGGCCGCCCAACGTCGACAAGATCAGGGCCTCGGTCAGGAACTGCCGCCGGATGTGAGCACGGGTGCCTCCGAGGGCGCGGCGCAGGCCTATCTCGTTGCGCCGCTCGATGACGGCGATGACCATCACATTGGCGATGCCGATGCCACCTACGAGTAGCGCGACAGCTCCGAGACCGAGGAACAGGCTCGTGAAAGCGTCGTCGGCCGCCGCTTCGGCCTCGAGGAGGTCCGAAGGTCTCGAGACCGACACCTCTTCGGGTTCTGCGGGGTCCACAGTCGCGGGGAGCACACCGCGTACCTGATCGATAGCGGTCGACGCTGTGCGCAGATAGACGATGCTGGGGTTGAACTCGATGTCGAAGACCGTCGCGGCGACGCCCTTTCCGATTATCGCGGATCTATCGAGGTCCTCGGCAAGCGGAAAGGGTTCGAGGATGCCGACCACCGTGAACCATTCGCCGCCAAGCAGAACCTGCGCGCCATCGTCCACCTGCTCGATGCCGAGTCGCTCGGCGCTGACGGAACCCAACACGACGTTGGGGTATTGGGCCGATGCCTCGTTGAGCCACACCCCCTCTGCGACCTCACCGTTGAGGGTCTCGAGCAGATCGAGGT
>JADFOM010000096.1 GCA_022562835.1 Acidobacteriota bacterium
GTCGACGACTCCGCGGAGGTACCTTTTGGGCTCGTGAATCCAGTCGTAGATCCGCTTTATTGATCCGCGTTCGGTGGCGCCGGCAGATGCGAGATCGACCCCATCGACCTCCCAAGG
Source organism: Acidobacteriota bacterium (assembly GCA_022562835.1). Lineage (GTDB taxonomy): Bacteria > Actinomycetota > Acidimicrobiia > Acidimicrobiales > SHLQ01 > JADFOM01. The sequence goes on from JADFOM010000096.1 coordinate 118, forward strand.
AATTGTGACGTCTAGCTCACTCGCAATAGTTGGCAGAACGTCGACGATCGTTGCGTTTGTATCCGACACAGAACCTGCCGATTGGCCCGGCGACTTGATGAGCAGTGGCGCGTAGGCAACCCCCGCGCGGGTTTCGGAAACAACCTGGCGGCTCGGAAAACCAGGTTCAAACGCAACGCCGTGGTCCGCCAGCACGATCACCAGTGAGTCGTCGTAGATGCCCTCCGCCTTCGTCTTGTCGAGGATTTCGCCCAACAAAGCGTCCGCATAGGAGGCCTGAATAAGATGACGTTGACGGACGGTGTTCGCCAGCCATTGACCGCTAGAGCCCGACCCGCCGGGCTTCGCCGGGCCGGACGGCAGGAGGTACTCGGTGCCGTCGACGTCATAACGCCAAGGCTGGTGAGGCAACACGAGGTGCAGGAAATACAGCGTTGGCTTCGATGAGGCCCTGATGGCGTCGACGAAATCGATGAGGCGCGAAGGTTGATTGGCGAACCGTTTGTCCGGGCCGTCATTCTCGATCTTTGGACTGCCGAACTCTTCGAGCGGCTTGGCTTCAGTGGATTCAGACGACGCAGCGCCCTCGGAGCGGAGCGATTCGACGGACTCCTCGAAATCATCCAGCGGGTCTTCTCCAGAACTTGTCGGAGCCAGGCGCTCCTTCAGCACGTCGAACGTTGTGTCCCACATCGAGGCAAAGTTGGCGTCGCCGCCCGATTTGGTCGCTGCGACTACCTCGGTCGGAGATCCGTCGACCGGCGGAGGTGGGTTGGGCACAGCGGTGCAGCCCTCGACGCCGCAGAGGTTGGTCACGGACTCCGAAACCGTTAGATGATGTGATCCACCCAGCAGTCGGAACAGATTGTCGGGATAGTCGATCCAGTTCGATCGTTTGCCCTCCTCGGACGGTTCGACACCGGCGAGAATCGAGGGAACTGCGGTCCGCGTAAACGGCGACATCGTCGTCGAGTTCTGATACCAGGTCGCATCGGCTGCGAATTCTGCAAGGTTGGGGAAACGTGTTGCATCGATCTCTTCGTCGCTGTTCATGATCGACTGGGTGGCGAGCTCGTCGAGCAGGATCATGATCACCGAAGGAGGCGGTTCGGAGCGCTCCGGTGCGGCAACGACTTCCTGGCGGTCCGGCGGGTTCACGAGATCTACGATCGGTGCCGAGAAGAGGAACAGGAGAACCGTTACGACGGGAAGAACGCCCATGAGGGCCAGCCAACTCGACACTGCCGAAGACCGCAATAGCGCGAGGACGATGCCCATCCCAGCGGCAATCGACATAAGCCAAGCGAGCACCGCGGCATCGAGACCGATCTGAATCAGGAGCTGCTGGACGAACAACGTGAACAGCGCTCCACTGAAGGCTAGGTGGACCCACACACCGAGTGGTTTGTTGATGAAATGCGCTGCTGTTTCTATTGACCAGAGCACCACTGGTGGCACGAAGGCCAACAGGAGCGCGAACACTACGATGTCGCCCGACTCAAAGGAATAGAACTCGAAAGTGGCCGGGCTCGAGGACAGCGTGTTGAGCAGGGGCTGCGTGATCGCCAGCCCGGTCAACCCCAACAACATCGCGAATCTTGTGCCCAACAACCTGACGTTCATCTCGCTGGGAACTCTCCAGATCTGCGGGCATCTACGGGCTGTACAGGCCGTGGAACCGTAGCAGAACCGTGTGTCGGCTTCGATGCGCCACCTCGATGTTGGCTACCCGGTGTGACTGGATCGCGTCGATCGCCACGGGCCACCGCGACCCTTTGGTCTGACACCGGGGTCGCGACCCTTTGGTCTGACACCGGGGTCGCGTGGGTCGCTTCTATGCTGGCCGACGATGAGATTCTTTCGCGTCATCAAATACGGGTTGAACGACCCGACTTCGCGCGCGTTGTTCATTGCGACAGGCGTGGTTCTGGTGCTCGGGACGTTTGTATATACGGGCCTCGAGGGGTGGTCTGTGTTCGATTCGTTCTACTTCTGCGTGACGACGCTCACGACCGTCGGTTTCGGTGACCCGGCTCCCGAAAGTACGTTGGCTAAGGCATTCACTATTCCGTACATCCTGGCTGGCGTAGGAATACTCATGTCGTTTGCCAGTACCTATCTACGCCTCGCCCGTGAACTTCGAGAACAGCGCCGCGCCGAATGATCAACCCGCTTCGGAGTGTGTCACGGGCTGTTCGCCCCGCCACTCGCGCAGGGTGTTCTTGAGCTTGGTCTGCTGAATGAAGATGTCGTGTTCGGGATCATTGCCCTCTGAATCGGGAGCCTTGAAGTAGAAGCTCAACCACTCCTGGATGCCCGATTGACCCGCGCGCGCAGCGAGATCCATGAACAACGCTAGATCGAGCACGATCGGAGCCGCGAGGATTGAGTCCCGGCAGAGGAAGTTGATCTTGATCTGCATCGGGTATCCGAGCCACCCAAAGATGTCGATGGCATCCCAACCCTCCTTGTTGTCACCTCGCGGCGGGTAGTAGTTGATGCGGACGACATGGTCGATCTCGCCGTATAGGTCTGGGTAGATCTCCGGCTGGAGAATGCTGCCGAGCACGCCGAGTTTCGAGGACTCCTTTGTCTTGAAGTTCTCTGGGGCATCGAGCACCTCGCCGTCGCGGTTGCCGAGGATGTTTGTGCTGTACCAGCCGCGAAGCCCAAGCATGCGTGCCTTTAGGCCGGGGGCGATGAGCGTCTTCATGAAGGTCTGGCCGGTCTTGAAATCCTTCCCGGCGATTGGCACGCCCTGTTCGTTCGCCAGCTGTTGCATACAGGGCAGGTCGACGCTGAGATTTGGTGCGCCGTTAGCGAACGGCACGCCACTCACAAGTGCTGCATACGCGTAGATCTGACTTGGGCTTATGTTTTCGTCGTTGGCCTTTAGTCCCGCCTCGAACGCTGCCACGGTTGCGTGGGTGTCTGACGGTTCTTGATAGGCCTCCGTTGAGCCGCACCAGATCATTACGAGGCGATCGCACTCATTCTCGGTTCGGAACGTCTCAATGTCGGAGATCAGAGCCTCGGCCTGTTCCCACTTCGAATCGATGTTCTTGACCCGAGTGCCTTCGAGACGCGATACCCACTGCTGGTCGAAGACGGCCTCCATGGGGACGACTCCTTCGAGAGCAGAGGAGATCGAGCCGAGGTCGGCGTCTTTGAGAACCCCAGCGGTTCGGGCCGCTTCGAGCGCATTCGGTGAGATTGGGTCCCAACCACCGAAGACCAGATCGTCGAGTCCCGCGAGTGGGACGAATTCCCTGATGAGTGGGTTGCGATCGTCTTCTTTCGAACCGAGTCGGATGTGACCGAGCTGGGTCACCGAGCCGATCGGTTCGGAGAGTCCTTCGCGTGCTGCGAGAACGCCCGCGATGAAGGTCGACGCGACAGCGCCGATGCCTGGGGTGAGAACGCCGAGACGTCCGCTGGCTGGTGCGATGTTGGTCATGGAACTATCTTAAGCAGATGAGATCATGGGCATCCTAATGATTAGAAAGACTTAACGTGGAACGACATCCCCTGAACTCGACGCTCCACCTCACCACCACACAGCTTGGCTACCTGCACGCAGTTTTTCAACATCCAAGTTGGGCCGAGGCGGCCGCGGCACTCGGTGTATCAGCGTCGGCCTTGTCACAGGGTCTCTCTCAGCTGGAAACCAACCTCGGTGTCATTCTCTTCGAGCGTGAATCTCGACGCCGAACACCTACCGAAGCAGGCCTGGTCGCTGCCGACTACGCCGCGGGAGTTCTCGCCCGGACCGACGAACTTGCCAACTGGGTCCAGAACCGTCAGGCCGGCCTGGAAGGACGGCTTCGGGTGGGGATGGTCGACGTCGCCGCCCTCGACTATTTCCCGAACGCGGTCGAGCGTTTCCGTACCGAACGCCCCGGCATCGACCTGCGCCTGACCATTGGTCCATCGGTCGGGTTGCTCGAGCAGCTCGGCGCGCGAGATCTCGACGTGGCCGTCTGTGTCGCACCAACGCGGCCAGATCCCGCCGTTGTCTTCACAGAACTGCGTCAAGAACCGCTCGTCGTGCTCTCGCCGACAGGAGCGATCGACTCCGATCCCAGTGGTTGGGGGCCGTGGGTCGGATTCCCCAAGGGCTCCCACACGCGCGCGATCATCGAGACCGCGCTGCACGGTTTGGGCGCGGACTACGAAGTCGTGGCTGAATCACATCAGCCGGAGGTGCTCGCCCAACTCGTTCGACTCGGCGTTGGGTGGGCTGTGCTCCCCGGCAGTACCGATGACCATGTCGTCGCATTCCGGACGTTGGTGTCGGCATCCCGGGTGGACGCCATCGATCAGCCAGCGGCCGAGGCGTTCATCGCCTTGCTCTGAGACCTTGCTCAATTCAAGGCCGTGCTCAATTCAAGACCGTGCTCAATCCAAGAGGGTGCTCGCCGATGGACTGGATAACCGACACCAACCGAGGCAGGCGATGGCGAGCTATAGCAATTCAACGCGAGTGAACGCGTCGCTCGACAACGTGCGAGCGTTGTTGTGCGATACCGGTCGAATCAGTGAGTGGCACCATCTCATCCATGGTGTGCGCGATATCGATACGGCTGGGTTTGCCGCGACCATGTCGATTGTCGGCGCTGACATCGACTTCGAGACACTCGTCGATGCATCAAATGACACGGTCACCTTCACACACGTCGCTCGCAAGATCGAAGTCACCGAACGGATAACACTTAGCGCCGACGAAACGTCGACCGAGGTCGACTACGCGATTTCAAGCCGCGGCAAGGGTGTGTTCCGAATCCTGGGCAAGGGACTCGTACCGGTTCTGGAGCGCTCGGTGGACAAGGGCCTCGAACGGATCGCAAAGCTTGTCGAGCAGAGTTCCTGATCAGTCCCCGTCATTGCCGTCGACGGGAGTGTCGCCGTCGGTTAGCTCATCGTCGAGCAGGTCTCTGCGCACGATGACCACAGGGCACTTGGCGTGATGCGAAACTTGTGTCGAGACCGATCCGAGTAGCAGACCCCTAAATCCTCCGCGGCCCCTGTCTCCAACGACCAACAGGTCCGCATCCGCAGACGCCTCGATCAACATGTCGGCGGGTCGCCCTTTGCGCAACGATCGACGGATCTCCACCTTCGGTTCGCCTAGATCGCCAATTGCCGAATCGATCACCCGCGCTTGGAGCTTTTCGACCTCGCGGTTGAGGTCGATCGGGTCCAGTGACACGAAACCGAAGTCGGGTGCTGCGGGTACGTATGTCGGTAGATAGGCCGTGACGACCTCGATGGTCGCATCGCGATAGCCGGCTTCGGTGATGGCCCAGCGCAGTGCCGCGATGGCTCCACCCGATCCCTCGACGCCGACCACGATGCGATCTTTCGTCACGGTGCCTCCGAATCATCTATATCCCAAAGATTAGACGAGAGCGTTGTCTACCTTGTCGATCGCCTGTTCTTCGGGAACGTCGAGTGCAAAGCTGAGCTCGGAAACCAGCACGCTGCGAGCCTTGTTGAAGAGCGTCTTCTCGCCCGCGCTCAGCCCCTTGTCACGGTGACGCAGCGCAAGATTGCGAACAACTTCCGCTACCTGGTACACGTCTCCGGACTTTAGTTTCTCCTGGTGGTTCTTGAAGCGCCGGCTCCAGTTGGCAGGCTCACGGATGTCGCGACGCTGGAGCACCTCGAAGAGGTCCTCGACGTCCTCGGTGCTAATCGGCCAACGCATCCCTACTTCCTCGGCCTTGTCGACCGGAACGGAGAGCATCATCTCTCCGTGGGCCATACGCAGGACGAGGTATTCGTTTACCTCACCGAACGCTTCACGTTTTTCGCGCTTCTCGACCACGGCTGCGCCGTGGTGTGGATAGACAACGCGGTCACCGACATTAAAAGGCATGGAACTCCTAGACGCTGCGGGGCGCAGCCCGAACCGACCTACCAGTATGGGGCTGCACTCCAAGGATGCCACCGTTGCACCAAGAACGGCAATGCAACCGGCAAGACGTTTGTCACTCCGCTTCAAACTCGACGGGTCCTCCGCAGCAGCAAGACGCGGCAAACCTGATGTCGCCGGGTCCACTCAAGGAGTTAGCCGGCGGCGGCCTGTTGATAAAGCTGGAACGTCGTGTTGTTGAAGATAGCCATGTAGAAGCCGGTGCCGTACCACAGACACTCGCGCAAACCCCCGTCGCATCCGGGCGTATCGACGAACGAATCACCGGGCCGAGCCTCGCTGCTGAGACGGGGATCAGTGCCGTGTGACACCACCGACATAATCCACCAGCGAGCCTTCTCGCCGGGAAGTTTGTACCAGCCAAAGATTGGTCCACCGCTCGCGCCGCCCGCTATGTAACAGGCCATTCTGGCGAAGCGCTCGCCGTTGGAACGTTTTACGAAGCTGTTGTCGCCGGGCTTGGACAGACAGGAGTAGGGATCGCACTCGAAGTCCCAGCCAACTCCTGATGGACAGCGACCCTGATTTGAGTTGTCGGGACCTGACCCGTCCTGGAAATAACCCTCCGCGGGGTAACCCATCTGCCACATCCATGGTGGAGCCTGGTTGCCGTAGCCGTAGATGAATGGGATGGGCTCGTACTTGCTGGCCAGGTTCTTGCCGGCGTTCTTGAACATTGGAAGGAAGGCGTAGTCGCCGGTTGACGAGCCTGGGTACTTGGCGGGAATGAAGACGTTCGATGCAAACCAAACCTTGTTGGTCGAAATGAAGTTTGACGGCAGGCTGACGGTCCCGTTCTGACCCGGTACAAACATCACATAATCCGCAAACTGCGACCCGTTGAGCACGCAGTGGCCCGCTGTGATGATCATGTTTGTATCGACCACGGTTGCCGAACACGTTGCTACCGAGAAGCCGCCAACCACTTCGAATAACCCGTAGTACCGTCCAACGGAATCGTTGAACTTCTTGGGCAGATAACCCGCCCAGTAAGGGTCTCGCTGTGACTCGCTGGTGATCGTGCCGCTCGCGAAGTTACCGCTCAACGCCGTGCCCTCGTCGCTGAATCCGCTGTCGTCTAGAGGTGTCAGCTCGGCGTTCTCAAGGTCCGCGATTGCCTCCTCGCGAGTACCAAGTTCGACCTGGATCCCTGCGTCGCTGGCTGCCAACGGTCCGCTAGCGGCAGCGAGACTTGAGCGCGCCGATGTTGTTACCTCGACGTTGCTGCCACCCGAACCGTTGGTGAAATAACCGGCGACGTCGAACAACACGTGGGCGGAGCCCTCGTGGTTGTAGATGTTGACCGCGCCCGTGGCACCGAGCTGCACGATCACTTGGTTGGGGACAATCTGGCCCGATACGTAGTTAAGGTTTGATGCGTTCGGTCGTGGTTTGCCCGCGGTGCAGTTCGCAGATGCCGGTGGACGCGAACATCTGTTCGGCCTGCGGAATACCGTTCACGATCGAGGGGGCCTCCGACATATCCGGGGCCGCATCCGACGGCAATTCCATGGCGTCGGCTTCTCTGTTGATCGGGGTCATTTCGCTTCCGCTGTTCATAATTGGCGTGATTCCGGGCCCGATCGCAATCCTGCTGGGTGTGGCGGGATTGAGACGGGCGAGACGCGGCGGAATGAAGAATCGCGGGCGCAATCTCGCGATTACGGGTATTCTCTGCGGTGCAGTTTCGGTGGCCGGATTCTTTGGGCGTTATCTCTTGCCGTAGTCCGGTCGCGAACGCAGAATGAGGGATTGCCCGCCCGTCACACCGAGGGGAACGAAGTTGTCGGCATCACCGCTCGAACTCGATCAGCAGACCTGTCGCGACGCGGAGGCGCTGCACGGTGTCACTGGCGCCTTCGACGCCTCGCCTGGCCCCGATACGGTGCAGCCGTGAACCAACCACGACGGCTGCGCCCCGCCCAGCTCGCGGCAGCCGAACGTCTCGACGAGCCAATGGTGTTCGGGCGGACGTCAGTTCGCTACGTGGAGCCACGGTCCATCCTGACGGCTGCGTCGGGCTTCATGAGCCGCTACCGGTTCACCCTCAACCCGTACCGCGGTTGCGCCTACGGCAACTCGCTTTGCGGTAAGCAGTTGCGATTACCATGCGCCAGTTATTGACGGGTATTGCCCGCCTCAATGCGACTTAGCCCCTCCAATAACTAACCTTTCGCCCAAAAGCATTGCAGGTATTGGATACCACGAGGTTCGGCACAGGGAGGGTC
>JADFOM010000097.1 GCA_022562835.1 Acidobacteriota bacterium
TCAACCCATTGCTCCCGGCTGAAAACAATCGCAACGCCGATGCCTCCTACTGGGTGCTGCCCGCCAAGGACGGCTATGTGCGCATCGTGATCGGCAGCGTCGCGCAGTGGAAGGGATTTGTGCAGTTGTGTGGCGAACCCGACGCTATTGCCGGAGACGAGTGGGATGACTTCGTGTTCTGGTTGATGAACGGTGATGTCGTTCGACTCGTGGCTCTCGAGGCGCTGGCAGATCGCACCAGAGCGCAGCTGTTTGAGCAGGCGCTCTCGCTCGGCACGACGGTGGGAGTCATCCACGAGCCGCACGAGTTCGTGGACCACCCACACGTTGTTGCCCGCGAATTCTTTGGCAAATCTGAATCGCTCGGGCGAGTTGCCGGGCCGCCCTGGAAGCTCTCGGTTACGCCGACGGTGTCGCCGCCTTCTGCTGGCAGGAGCTCTACGAATTGGTCGACGGGGGGCTGGGCCGCTGCCGACGAACGATGCGAACGAACCGATGCTCTGCCGCTGGCGGGCATCAGGGTGGTCGAATTCGGTGTGGCTGCCGTGGTGCCAGAGTTGGCGTGGATGCTCTACGAACTCGGCGCTGAGGTGATCAAGATCGAGTCAGCAAACCATCCCGATCTGCTGCGGCGGGCCGGCGGAGACAAGATCAACTGTTCGTTCGCTTTCAACGCTGAATGTCGCGGTCGACGCTCGGTCGCGCTGGATCTATCGACCGAGAAGGGACGCGAACTGGCACTGCGGTTGTGCAACGAAGCCGACGTGGTGGCCGAGAACCAGCGTGGTGGATCGCTCGCGAAACTGGGACTGGACTATGCGGACGTTGTCGTCGCCAACCCGACTGTGATTTACGCGTCGTCGCAGGGCTACGGCCGCACCGGACCCATGAGCGAAATGCCTGCATTCGGACCGCTCAACTCGGGGTTCGCTGGGCTGCACCTGATCTGGAACCATGAGGACGTCGAGTATCCATGCGGTACGTCGATCAACCATCCCGATCACGTCGCCGGCAAACTGCTGGCGGTCGCTGTGATCGCCGCGCTCGACCATCGCCAAAGAAGTGGTGAGGGACAGTTGATCGACATGGCACAGACCGAAGCCGCTGCTTATCTGGTCGGCGAGCTGTATGTCGATGATGCGACTGGAGTTACGGCGCTTGGCAACAGGCTGGAGGACCATTGCCCCCACGACGTCTACGCGTGTGATGGTGAGCAGCGCTGGTTGGCGCTGTCGGTCTGTCGTGACGAGCACTGGCGTCTACTTGCTCCCGTGATCGGGTTGTCGGAGATGGTTGAACTCGATGCCCCGGGCCGTGTTGCGCAGCGAACGGCTATCGACAAAGCGGTCGCGCAATGGTGCGCGTCACGTAGTAGCGAGGCAGCCGCGGAGGAGCTCCAGGATCTCGGCGTGTCTGCGATGGTCGTGCAGGGTCCCAAGGACCACCGCGTCGACCCCCATCTCCAGGCGCGTCAGTTTCTCGTCGATCTCGTTCATGACGAGGTTGGACCTGAGCGCCACGTCGGCAATCCGACCCGTTACGCGTCGCTGCCGACGCGTGTCGCCCCGTCCGCGCGTCCGCTGGGCGCCGAGACCGAGTCGGTGCTGGGCGACATTCTCGGTATCTCCCCGGCGACGGTGGCTGGTCTAATCGAGCAAGGTATTGCCCGCTGAGAAGGCGGTGGGAGCCTCAACTCGAGATGTCCGGATTGTTCCGCTGTGCCGCACGTCACATGAAAAGTGCGTGACATAGCAAGCGACTGCTTGCTATAGTTAGCGCATCGAGGTGACCGAACAACTCGGCGCCCAAGTTTATCCATCGCAGGAGCGTGAAATGCCTACACCCACTATTGAAGAGACCGCATACACCGTCGTTGGGCTCAACGTCCTCGTCGCCGACAAGGCGATTGACGTCATCGTCGACGTGCGCACTCAGGTGACCGACATGCTCGGCCCGGTTGGTGAAAACGTCTCCGACGTTATCGCCCGCGCCGAAACTGTCCTGCGTCAGGCAGGCGAAGAGATCGACGGCCGAATCGATGTGAGCTCAGAGCTGGACAAGGCTCGCAAGGTGGCTCGCAAGCAGGTCAGCGCATGGCGCCGTTCGGTCGACCCTGTCGCCGAGCGCGTCGAGTCCAGCCTCCCCGACGACGTTGCAGATTTCCTGTCTACGCAGCGCGCCGAGGCATGGAAGATCGTTGGCGCCAAGATGCCAGCGGCTAAGTCCACCGCAAAGACGGCAGCCAAGCCTGCTGCGAAGTCCGCCTCGAAGACGGCCACCAAGTCCTCTGCCAGCAAGAAGACAGCGGCCAAGTCAACCGCGAGCAAGAAGACAGCGGCCAAGTCAACCGCCAAGTGAATCTACGCGGCTTCGCCGCCTGGATTCTGAACGAGGTCTCGAGACGCGTAGGGTTCCCCGACCCTGCGCGTTTCGGTCCGTTCTGGGACCATGTAAACGATGACCACTGAACCCCGCTCCACCGTGCTCGGCAGCTTTATCCGAGATCAGAGACATCAAGCGGAATTGTCGGTTCGACGTCTGGCCGAACTCGCCGGCGTCTCGAATCCTTACCTCAGCCAGATCGAGCGCGGACTCAAGCGACCATCGGCCGAGATACTTCAGCAACTGGCGAGGGCGCTAGAGATCTCATCGGAAAGTCTCTATGTGCAAGCCGGCCTACTCGATGACGAGAAAAGATCCGAACAGGCCGCTGCAACCGTCGTCCACGCGATCGACGCTGATGAGGCGTTGAGCGTTGCCCAAAAGTCCTCACTGGTCGAGATCTACCGATCATTCGTCGGCGATGGCGTCGACGAAGCTGCTGAGACCGAACCGGTCGACTGAGTTTCGTTATCGATCGCTTCGACCTTCATCGATCGATTGCTCAGAGTTTCAGGGGATTGGCGCTATGAGCGGCCATGGACACGTGCGTTCCCACAACAAGGCCACGTCTAGCAACACGTCCTCGCGATGGTGAGGTGCCATGACCTGCATTGCCACGGGAAGTCCTTCGGCCGACAACCCGATGGGCAGGCTGATCGAAGGATTGCCATAGATGTTGGAGGGAATCGTCAACGCCCCGTTATTGCCGGGTTTTGATTCCTTGTCGCCGAAAACAGAGGGGAGTCGGCCCTCTGCCTCAAACGCTGTGTGAGGGTTGGTAGGCGCAACGACGAGGTCTGCTTCCTCGAACATCGCGGCCATCGCAGCGTTGGTATCGACACGTCGAGACTCAGCGGACACGAGCGCGTCAAGGTTGAGCAGCCGTTCACCAGCCTCGACACCAGAACGCATCATGCCCGTCAGGTCACCGGCGCACTCCGGCCAACGGTCGCCGAGTGAATATCGCAGTCCCACCGAACCCGTAAGACCCCATGGACCTGTCATCGGCGGGACCTTCGTAACAACTTCGGTGCGCGCCATGGACGCCGCAGAGATCAGGGCGGTGGCCGCTTCCTCCACGAGTTCGGTCACTTCAGAGGACACCGAAGCACCTCCGAAGTTGGTGACAATTCCACAGCGCAGCCCCGTGATGTCCGAACTGCCGAGCCCGTCCTCGTATCCCACGACCCGCGGCAGGCTGAAGGGATCGCGCGCATCGTGCCCGTTAGCGATGTCGAGCCAGCGGGCGGTGTCTCGCACCGAACGTGATACGCACAGCTCAACGCTGGTGAGGTTGCCGAGCATCTCCCTAGGTCCCTTTGGCACTCGTCCGTACGTGGTCTTGAGGCCGATGAGACCACAAAATCCTGCCGGAATGCGGATTGACCCGCCGCCGTCACTCGCCGTGGCGATAGTGAATAAACCACCGGCGACACCCGCTGCGGAACCGCCGGAGGACCCGCCCGGGGTTTTGCTGAGATCCCACGGATTCCGGGTGACGCCGTGCAACTTCGTCGTCGTCTGGTTGACTCCGCCGAACTCGCTCGAAGTGGTCTGTAGGGCGACGACCGCGCCGGCCGCGCGCAGACGCGTCACGGCAATCGCATCGTTGGTATGCAGACGGTCTGCCAACGCGACCGATGCTTCGGTGCCGGGCCAACCCTTCACCGCAAGGAGTTCCTTGACCGCCAGAGGAACGCCGCCGAATGGAGCTTGCACGTCGACGTCCTTCGCGAAGCGACGTGCGGCCTCCTCGTCTATGTGGCACACAGCGTTCAGCTCGCTGGCGTCGACCGCCGCGAGGGTTGCCTCGAGTTCTTCGAGTGGATTGTGTTTGCCGACTCGAAACTCGTCGACGAGTGAGCATGCATCGCCCTGCCAAGGTTGGTCCATCGCGTATTCCCCCAAAACGGCGTCGGTGGGCAAGACTACGGACCGGCGGCGATGGTCGTCACATCGGTGTCGCAGACGACTACCGTCTCTGTAGTGACGCCGAAACGCCGAAGCCACGACCTCGTCGTCGTCGCCAACCGTCTGCCGGTTCGACGTTCACGAGACGTATCGGGCGAACGCTGGACCACAAGCCCGGGCGGTCTCGTTGCAGCGTTGCGTCCCGTGCTCGAGAATCGTAAATCAGCGGCCTGGGTTGGCTGGACGGGCTCGACCGAGGAACCGCCGCCGGCCTGGAAGCACGAAGGCATGCTACTGAAGCCCGTCGCCCTGTCGCGGTCCGACATCGCACTGTTCTACGAGGGGTTTGCCAACGGAACACTGTGGCCGTTGTACCACGATGCGGTGCGGACGCCTGAGTACCACCGCACCTGGTGGGACTCCTACGTAGCGGTCAACAAGCGGTTTGCCCATGCCGCGGCCGAAGTCGCCGCGCAGGGTGCAACCGTGTGGATCCACGACTACCAGTTGCAGCTCGTTCCGGCGATGCTGCGAGAACAGAGGCCGGACCTACGCATCGGCTTCTTCCTGCACATCCCGTTCCCACCCTCGGAGCTGTTCGTGCGAATACCTTGGCGTCGTCAGATCGTCGAGGCGCTTCTGGCCGCGGATTTCATCGGCTTCCAAGCCTCGCTTGGCGCTCACAACTTTCGGCGCGCGGCCTCACAGGTGACCGAGTGCTCGACCCGCGGCGGCGTGATCACCTTCCGCGATCACACAACCCGTATCGCGTCGTTCCCTGTAGGCATCGACGTCGGTCGGATCGACACAATTCTGGCCGATCCGCTTACCGGCGAGCGAGCGCGTCAGATCCGCGAGTCGCTTGGATCGCCCGACGTTGTGATGTTGGGGGTAGACCGGCTCGACTACACCAAAGGCATCGAAGTGCGCTTAGGCGCATACCGAGAGCTGCTCGCGGAGCACCGCCTCTCGGTCGAAAACGTCGTCATGATGCAGATAGCGGAACCGAGTCGATCCAACGTGACCGGCTATGCAGAGATTCGTGAGAGCGTCGAGCAGATCGTTGGGGACATAAACGGAAACTTTGCGACGATGGGAAGGCCGGCGGTGCACTACCTGCACCAGGGGCAACCGCTCGAAGAGCTCGTCGCGCTCTACACGGCTGCCGACGTCATGTTGGTAACGCCACTGCGCGACGGAATGAACCTGGTTGCAAAGGAATATGTGGCAAGCCGTGTCAACAACGACGGCGTGTTGGTGTTGAGCGAATTCGCGGGAGCGGCACACGAGCTGCAAGAGGCCTTGCTGGTGAATCCTCATGACGTGGAGGGACTCAAGACGATGATCGAGCGGGCGACGTTACTCGATCCCGACGACGTGCGGAGGCGTATGAAGCGGATGCGACGCGTAGTGCGCCGCAACGACGCTGAGCGGTGGGCGACCGCATTCATCGAGGCGCTCGAAGCGGTATGACCAGAACACCTCTCGACAGCGCGATCGCATCGGTCGCGTCGGAACCCGTGCTGCTAGTCGCGTGCGACTACGACGGTACGATTGCTCCGATCGTTGAAGACCCGGCAGCCGCGGCCCCCGAGCGCGAATCGGTAGCGGCGTTGAGGCTGCTGGCCTCGATGCCCGACACCGAGGTGGCGGTGATCTCGGGCCGGTCGCTGCGTGACCTGGCAGCTCTTTCGCGACTGCCCCAGGAGATCCATCTGGTCGGAAGCCACGGCTCGGAATTCGACGTTGGATTCTCGACAGCGCTGGACGATGATCTGGTCGATTTGCGCAACGTTGTGACCACCGAACTCGAACAAATTGCCGATGGTCATCCCGGCGTGGTCGTCGAGCTCAAGCCAGCCAGCGTGGCGTTTCACTATCGTCGAGTGGCACCCGACGTCGCAGAACGTATGGTCGCCGCGGTACACAATGGTCCGGCCAAGCGCGACGGGATCATGGTCAAAGAGGGCAAGAAGGTGATCGAGCTCGCCGTCGTTGAGACCGACAAGGGCAGTGCTCTCGATCGGATCCGTAGCGACGTCTCAGCAAGCGCCGTGTTCTTCATCGGCGACGATGTCACCGACGAGGACGCGTTTGTCCGCCTCGCGGGACCCGATGTCGGCATCAAGGTCGGTGAGGGCGACAGTGCTGCGGCGTATCGTGTCGCAGACACCACAGACGTTGCACGCGCCCTCGCCGCACTTGCCGAAGGCCGCCGCAGTTGGTTGGAGGGTGCTACCTCCAACCCGATCGAGCGACACAGTCTGCTAAGCGACCGCCACACCTTCGCACTCGTCACCCCAGACGCTGTCGTCAACTGGATGTGCCTTCCTGCGCCCGACGGCCCCGCCGTTTTCGCAGAGCTACTGGGCGGACACAGCGCGGGACGTTTCAGCGTGGCACTCGAGAGTGGCGCCGAACCGATTTCGCAACGTTATGTAGATGACACGGCACTTGTCGAGACGCGTTGGGCCGACCTCAGCCTCGTTGACTATCTCGCGTATGACGAGATGTCGGCGAGCTCTGTGCTCGTGCGGTCGCTGAGCGGGGACTGCACTGCGATCGTCGAGTTCGCCCCAAGAGGTGACTATGGCAGGGCCCCCACTGGCCTCCAGCCAACGGGAAGTGGATTGACGGTCACGGGGATGGCCGAACTGCTCATGTTGCGTAGCCCCGGCGTGGTTTGGGATCTGCGGGAGGAGTCGGGCAGCCAAGCCGCGACCGCCCGTGTTGTTGTGCGCCCCGACGAACCCGTCGTGCTCGTCTTCGGTCTCGGGCCGCTGCCCGCATTCGATGAGCCGACCCTGCGCGCCAAGGTTGTTGAGGAGGCCGAGGAATGGATTGGGCGCCTGGACATACCAGAGACAACGCATCGTCACGTTCGTCGCAGTGCAATCGTGCTGCGCTCGTTGTGTCACGAGCCCTCCGGTGCGCTCGCCGCCGCGGCCACCTCAAGCCTGCCTGAACATCTCGGGGGTGTGCGCAACTGGGACTACCGGTTCTGTTGGCCCCGCGATGCCGCCATGACGGTCGCGAGTTTGGCTCGACTGGGTTCGCTCGGAGAAGGTGAGGCATTTCTTCGCTGGCTGAGCGAGCGGGTCGCCGCCGCGAGCGCGCCCGAACAGTTGCGGCCGGTCTACCCCCTCAACGGCGACGCATCGATTCCCGAGGCGATCTTGCCCGAGCTCGCCGGCTATCGAGGGTCCCGGCCCGTGCGGATCGGCAATGCTGCTGAGCACCAGGTCCAGCTGGATGTATTCGGCCCCATAGTGGAGGCCGTTGCGACCCTCGTCGATCGCGGTATGGACCTCACCGATGCACACTGGGACCTGGTATGCGACATGGTCTCGGCAGTCGAACGCCGATGGCACGAACCTCCTACAACTGACCCAGGACATCTACGGAAAAGACGTCATTCCGACCTTGGAAGAGGACGCCCACGGACTCCTGAGCGATTGTTCCTTTGTGGGGTACCCCGGAAACGTGGTGTTCTTCAAGGAGGAGGGCAACCTCAGCGGATTCGACGCCTTTCAGGATTCGGCGCTTACGCTGGCCACGAGCCGCGGCTACGCCAGTGTGCGCCAAGCCCTCTTGCCCTCCGGTCTGGACTACGACTCCCCCCTGCTTAAGGACTATCTAAAAATCACCAGCATCGAACGAGTCGAGCGCTTTCAGGCCGAAGCCGTCCTCAAAGAGATCGAGGAATTGAGTTCAGGCGGTGTATTGGACGAACACACGATTCATTCCTTCACCATCAGTTTCGAGCCCAATCAGAACGAATTCAGCATCGAACAATACGGGGTCGAATTCCAACGGGTTGTCGAGTTGGCCAGCCGTTACGGAAACGCCGTCGTCGCCATTCGCGGCCACGCGGACCCGACGAAGACCTTGCTCGAACTGGTGCGCGCGGGAATTGAAAAAGGGATCCTCAAGCGATCGGGCGCCAGCGGGAACTACCGCTATTCGTTCCAGGCGGCAGTGAGA
>JADFOM010000098.1 GCA_022562835.1 Acidobacteriota bacterium
AGTGCCGAGCCACGGCTCGAGCTCCCCACCCGCAATTGCGGCCGTTTCGGTCACCAAACGTTTTCCCGGGGTAGTTGCGAACGACGCCGTGAACTTCGCGCTGCGTCGTGGCGAAGTACATACTCTGCTCGGTGAGAACGGGGCCGGGAAGAGCACGCTCGCCGCGTTGCTCTGTGGCCTCTATCAACCTGACGAGGGTCAGATTCTTCGCAACGGAGAGCCCGTCGCACTGCGCTCGCCGCGCGATGGCCTTGCGCGCGGCGTGGGGATGGTGCATCAGCATTTTCGACTGGTCGACCGGTTCAGCGTGGCCGAGAACGTTGTATTAGGTGATGACGCGCAGTCGCTGTTGCTGCGTCTCAATGAGACGAACGAACGCGTAGCGGCGCTCGGAGAGCAGTATGGACTGCCGCTCGACCCCACAGCAGAGATCCACGACCTTACGGTTGGGCAACGCCAACGGGTCGAGATCGTGAAGATGCTCTACCGGGGGGCAGACGTATTGCTTCTGGACGAGCCGACCGCAGTGCTTACCTCTCAAGAAGCGGATGCCTTGTTCGAGACGGTGAGGGCGATGACCGCTGAGGGTCGTTCCGTCGTGTTCATTAGTCACAAACTCGGCGAGGTGATGGACGTCTCGGATCGAGTCACGGTCATGCGCGGCGGGCAAGTCACCGGCGAGGTGGCAACCCGCGACACGACCCAACGCGAGCTGGCTGAGTTGATGGTTGGCCATCCCGTGATCGGCCAGACGCGGCGTTCGAGTGGGCGCGGTGAACCGCGATTGATTGCGAGCGGCGTTTCTGTAGTCAACGAGGGCCAGCGCGTTCTCAACGATGTCGATGTCGAGGTTGCTGCCGGTGAGATCCTGGGGATCGCTGGTGTGTCGGGCAACGGCCAGCGTGAACTCGCCGAGGTGCTCGCCGGCGTTGAGATTCCGATCACTGGCTCGGTTGTGGTCGAGGGTGTCTTGTTGGGTTCGCGGGGTCCGCGCCATGCGCGTCGGGCCGGGCTGGCATTCGTGCCCGAGGACCGGCTCGGCACGGGGCTGGTTCCCGATCTGAGTCTGATCGACAACATGTTGCTAACGCGTCCCCGCGGTTTCTTCGTTTCTCGCGGTGAGGCGCGTCGTGAGGTCGAGAACGCGATTGGACGTTTCGAGATCAAGACGCCTGGCCCCGATGCCGAGGCGCGGGTTCTGTCGGGTGGGAACGCCCAGAAGGTTCTGTTAGCGCGAGAGCTGGGAGCGGGTGATCAAACCGACCCTCCTAAAGTCATCATCGTGTCCTCCCCGACGCGAGGTCTTGACGTCGGTGCCGCTGAGTTTGTCCGGAATCTTCTTCACGAGGCACGAGAGGCCGGCGCTGCGATCGTCGTGATCAGCGAGGACCTCGATGAGATTCTCGGTCTGGCAGATCGTGTCGCGGTGCTCTACCGAGGCACCATCGCTCTCGAAGGTGAGACCGACGATCTCGGCTATGACGAGATTGGTCTCGCAATGGCAGGCGTGGCTCCATGATTGGCTACACGGTGTCGTTGCAACGACGCCTTGAGACCAATCGCTTGCGAGGTCTGATTACCCCGTTCGTATCGATCGTCGCAGCGTTGATTGTTGCGGGTGTGTTCCTGATTTGGGAGGGCTTCTCTCCGGTCACCGTGTACCAAGATCTGTTCGAGGCCAGCTTCACGTCGCGCAGCGCCATTGCCGACAGTCTCACGATCGCTATACCGCTGACGCTGACCGGCCTCGCTGCGGCGATCGCTTTTCGCATGAACCTGTTCAACATCGGAGCTGAAGGCCAGCTCTACTTGGGCGCAATCGCATCTAGTTGGGCTGGAATCGCCTTAGCGCCTGACCTACCCGGCGTCTTCGCCGTGTTGGTCGTTCTCATCGCAGGAGCGCTTGGTGGGGCCCTGTGGGCGCTACCCGCTGGCATCTTCAAGGTTCGGTTCGGCACGAGCGAAATCATCTCTACGTTGATGTTGACGTTCGTCGCTTTGTTCTTAATGCGGTATTTGGTATTCGGATCGCATTCGTATTGGCGCGATCCCAATTCGCCGACATTCCCGCAGGGTCGGAAGATCGATTCGAGCGCGGAGTTGGGAACGTTTGGGGACACTCGCCTTCATTGGGGTATTGCGGTCGCGTTGCTAGCGGTGGTCGTGATCTGGGGACTCGTGCGTTTCACCTCGACAGGGTTCAATATGAACGTTGTGGGGTCGTCGGCCGCAGCTGCGCGTTATGCGGGAATTCGATCGGGTCGTGTGATCACGGGAGCGTTGGTGATCTCGGGGGCACTTGCGGGCCTCGCCGGTGCGACCGAGATTGCAGGTCGTGCGCATGGGCTTGATCCTGACGGGCTTGCTCTCAACCTCGGGTTCACGGGGATCGTCGTTGCGGCGCTGGCCCGCTACAACCCGTTCGGGGTCGTCGTTGTCGCCGTCTTCATGGGTGGTTTGCGCAACGCTGGCCCGGCGTTGCAAATCTCGGGTGACCGGGTGCCACCCGAGGTGTCGCTGATGTTGCAGGGGGCGATCTTGTTATTCGCGATCGGTGGCGAGGTCTTCACGCGCAACCGTCTTGTCATCTCCCGTCGGACCTCTGGCGAAGTGGCGGTGACACAGTGAATGTTGTGTTGTCGAGGTGCGTCCACCACCGGTCCGTCTGTGAAGCGGCGGTGACACGGTGAACGAATGGGCGATCGTGATCACACTGGCGGCCTCCGTCGTCGCTGCGGTGCCCATTGCGCTAGGAGCGCTCGGCGAGCTGTTGTCCGAGAAGGCCGGCGTCTTGAACCTTGGCCTCGAGGGCATGATGCTCATTGGAGCGGTGACTGCGGCTCAGGTCGGTGATGGAACCGGCAACATCTGGCTGGCGTTGGCCTTCGGGGGCCTAGCCGGGGCCGCGTTCTCCGCGATCCATGCCTTCCTATCGGTGACTCTGCGTGCGAACCAAATCGTCTCGGGCCTTGCATTGACGATCTTCGGCACGGGCTTGGCGACGTTCATCGGTAAATCGATAGAGGGTGAGCCGATCCCGACCAAGTTCACCGCTGTTCGTTTCGGCGCTCTCGCCGAAATTCCGCTCGTCGGTCCGATGCTTTTTGAACAGGATCCAATCGTCTACGCAACGATCATTGCGGCGTTTGGGATCCGGTTCTACCTGCGCAACACGCGAGCGGGCCTTTCGTTGCGCTCGGTCGGCGAGTCCCCGGCAACGGCGGACAGCATGGGTATTTCGGTCGGAGCAATACGTTACGTTCACGTGATGCTCGGGGGACTGCTGGCCGGGTTCGCCGGGAGCTATCTCGTCTTGAGCCGGGTCAACTGGGCACAAGAAGGTACAACGGCGGGCATTGGATGGATAGCGCTAGCCCTCGTGGTGTTCGCCTCGTGGGGACCATTGAGGGTCTTGCTCGGCGCCTTTCTGTTCGGTTTTGCGCGCAACGCGAACTTCTGGCTCCAGCGCGAGCTGTCCGACACGGACTTCGAAGTGCCCCCCGAGTTCCTGTCGATGTTGCCGTATCTATTGACGATCATCGTTCTCGTGGTGTTGGGCAGCCGTGACTGGCGCCGCGCCGGTGCACCGGCTTCGCTCGGCGTGCCATTCGTACGCGACGAACGCTAGGAGCCGCACGAGCGTCTCGCCAGCCCGCGTTGCTCCTCGCCCAGCGATTGGCTACTCAGTCCACCTGCTGGAATCGCCGGGCGATGCGCGAGTGATCTGCTAGCCGCTCATCGAGCGCCGCAGAGACCAGCGCACCGTCTTTTACGATCGTCTCACCAGCGACGATCGTGTGATGCGCCCCTACGGGTCCGCAGCGGAGCCAGCCCTCGATGAAGTCGGAAACAACACCCGCAAACGTTGGCCCCTCCATCTTCCAGGCGACGAGGTCGCCCGCTGCTCCGACGCGCAGCTCACCGAGTTCGCCGCTGCGCCCGAGGCAATCGGCACCCCCCCGCGTGGCGATCTCGAGCGCGTCGCGCGCTGCCATTGCTGCGGCACCGTCGCGAGATTTTGCGAGCAGCATCGCGAGCCGCGACTCTTGCCACAGCGATGCTGAGTCCGCCGAGGATGATCCGTCACAACCGATCCCGACCGGCGATCCCGCATCGCGTAGCGCAACGACGGGAGCGATACCTGATGACAGGATCAGGTTGGAGCTCGGGCAGTGCGCTACCCCCACGCCGGCGGCACCGAGCTGCGCGATCTCAACAGGGTTGGGTCGTACACAATGAGCGACCCAGGATCGGTCGGTCAGCCAGCCGACCTCGTCGAATTGATCGATGCAGCGACGACCGAACTTCTCCATCGAATGGTTATCGTCTTCGGCGTTTTCGGCGAGGTGTGTGTGGAGGCGAACGTCGTGATGTTCGGCCAGCTCAGCGGTAGCGGTCATCAGATCCGGCGACACGGTGAACGGTGAACATGGCGCCAGCGCGATACGTGTCATTGCACCGTGTGACGCGTCGTGATGATCGGTGATTGCGCTCTCTGAGGCCGCAAGGATGTCGTCTTCGGTCATGACGGCGTTGTCCGGCGGGAGGCCCCCGTTTGACTCCCCGACGCTCATCGAACCGTATGTGGGATGAAAGCGCATACCGAGATTTTTCGCGGCGCGAATTTCCGCACCGAGAAGGTCTCCTGCACCGGCCGGGTGGAGATAAAGATGGTCGGTCGATGTCGTGCAACCGCTGAGTGCCAGCTCGGCCAAGCCAACCCAGGCTGAGATATAGGCCGCCTCTTCATCGAGATTGCGTGTCCAGATCGGATAGAGCGTCTGAAGCCAACCGAACAACGGCGCTGACGTCATCGGTGGGTAGGCACGGGTGAGGTTCTGGAACAGGTGGTGATGAGTGTTGATGAGTCCGGGGGTTACCAAACATCCCTCGGCGGAGAGCGATCGTTGGGCCGCGGGTGGGGGCTCGCCGGCTGCGCCGATATGCGATACGAGCCCATCGGTGATGGCCACCCAACCGCCCTCAATCTCGCGCCGCGAGCTGTCCATCGTGGCGAGGACCAACGCGTCCTTCACCAGAAGGTCGACGGTGAGAGCATCTTCAGATCGGGCGTCCACGGGTCGAGATTACACTCGGCCACGATGACTCGATTCGTTCCTGATCTTGAAATCGATGGCGAGCGACTTCTCACTCGCCTCGAAGCACTCGCCGAGTGTGGTGCACTTACGGGCACAGCGGGCTGCAACCGCCTTGCGCTGACCGACGCTGATCGGGAGGGGCGCGACCTGGTCATGTCGTGGATGCGCGATCTCGGTCTTGCGGTTCGCGTCGATGCCATCGGCAACGTGGTCGGAGTGCTGGAAGGCACCGATCCGGGCCCTCCGGTCATGACCGGTTCACATATCGACACCGTGAGGACCGGCGGGCGCTACGACGGTTGTCTCGGCGTGCTTGCGGGGCTTGAGGTGATCGAGACGGTCGTCATGTCGGGTGTTCGGCTGCCCCGCTCCTTGGCGGTGGCGGTTTTCACCAACGAGGAGGGTGCACGTTTCGCCCCCGACATGCTGGGCAGTCTTGTGTACGTGGGGGCCATGCCGGTCGAATCGGCGTTGGAGATCACCGACGCTTCTCGCGCGTCCGTCGGCGACGAACTCGAACGCATCGGCTACCGCGGCGCCACGCACTGTCCGGGAGAAGTCCCGTCGGCGTTTGTCGAGCTGCACATCGAACAGGGCCCGGTGCTCGAACGTGAGGGGCGCACCATTGGAGTGGTGACCGGCGTGCAGGGGATCTCGTGGACCGAACTCGTGTTGTCGGGACAGTCGAATCATGCGGGGACGACCCCAATGGGTCTTCGTCGCGACCCGATGGTGCCAGCCGCACGGATAGCGGTATTCGTGCGAGAGATGTCCGATCGTCGCGGCGGCTCGCAGGTCGGCACCGTCGGGGCACTTACCGCGAATCCCAATCTCGTCAACGTCGTGCCCGCTTCGGTCAGGATGACCGTCGATCTACGCAACACCGACGATGAGGTGCTGGCCGTCGCTCGTGCCGAAATGCTCGAATATGCGGAGCGAGTCTGTGAGGCGGAGTCGGTGAGACTTGAGGACAGCGTGCTCGCTGCGTCCGATTCAGTGCGATTCGACGATGGTGTCGTCGAGTTGATCGGGAACGTGGCGATAGAGCAGGGGCACCAACCTTGGAAGCTGCCGTCAGGCGCTGGCCACGACGCTCAGATGCTCGCACGGGTGTGCCCGACCGCAATGATATTTGTGCCGAGCCGCGACGGGCTGAGCCACAATCCCGCCGAGTTCACCGAACCCGATGATCTCGTCGCCGGAGCAAACGTGTTACTCCACACACTTCTCCGCCTCGCCAACCAGCCCTGATTCTCTGTTTTTCTGACCCCTAGAGTGCCGAAAAGGGCATCGTAGGGGTCAGAAAAACAGAAGATCTGGTTAGAGGGTTGAGTTTCAGCTGTGGTTGCCGCGGTAGTAATCGAGGAATTCCTCGAGGCTGATCTTGCGGATCGCCTCGCCGATCACCTCGACAGGCAAGTTGTCGAGCTTGGTGAACCGTACGCACGACTTGCCCATGTCGAGCTTCTTGCCGGTGGCATTGTATGTGTCGACAAACCACGAGAGCAGCTCCTCATCCGCGTAAACCGAGCTTAGATAGACCGCCATGTGGCGTTTCTGAGACGCCAGAGCGGCGTACATGAGAGGTTTTCCGTTGTACGTGTTGCCGAACGTCTCGAGAGGCACCTCGTAGGAGATCATGCCCCAGTTCATCGTCTCGACCACCCCGTCGGGAAGGTTGCGGAGAATCTCATCACGCACGGTCCCGATCGCTTTGGCGCGATCGGGCGAGAGCTCCGCCAGATAGTCGACAACCGTTGTAGCCGAACTCCGCATCGTCCCTCCCCGTCGCGTTGTTGGGCCGCGCCCCACCCGCAGACTAGGTTCACAATCGTGGCGAAATCAGATAATCCCAAGATCATCACGCTGCTCGAACCCGACGACGAATATCCCCACGAGCCCGGCGAGGAAGTCAACTACAACGAGTCGATGTACCTCAATGGCTTCGACCTCGAGCGTGGGACCGGCGCTTGGTTTCGCATCGGCAATCGGGTGAACGAGGGTTACGCCGAGATGACCGTATGTATCTATCTACCCGGCGGCAGGGTTGGGTTTCTCTACAAACGTCCGGAGATCACCTCCAACGACGAGATGCGAGCGGGTGGTCTACACATCGAGGTCGTCGAGCCGCTCGAGCACATTCGGGTCACGTTCTCGGGCAGGGTCTGCGTGCTCGATGACCCATCTCAGATGGCCAACCCTCGGGAAGCATTCAGCAACAATCCGATGATCGAAACCGAGGTGTCGCTCGACTTTCGCGGCGTAGCTCCTGTCACCGGTGGCCGCTGGGTCTACGAGGACGGCACCGAGATCGAACAAGACGCCGAGACCAGCTTCTACAAGGCCCACTACGAACAACACGTTTCGGTGGCAGGGTCGATCCTGGTCGGCGATGAGGCCTTTGAACTCGACGGCTTCGGGTTACGCGACAAATCGTGGGGACCGCGCTACTGGCAGGCGATGTCTTGGTACCGCTGGCTGCCGATGATCTTCGGTCCCGACTTCGCCATGATGCTGTCGATCGTGCAGCGCGATGCCGACCCCGATGCTTCGTCTAATCGCGGCGGCGTTGTCATGCACAACGGTGAATACGAGAAGATCATCGACTGCACGATCGAAACGGACTATGACGACCGCGGCTATCAGACCGCAATTCGATGCTGGGCAAAAACCGACCGCCGCGAGTACGACGTGGTCGGGGAGCCAATTTCCCTGATTCCGCTGCGGAACCGCCGCACCACGCCGGACGGTGAGCAGCTCGAAACACGCATCACCGAGGCGATGACTCGCTACGAGTGTGACGGCAGAACGGGTATGGGGATGAGCGAGTACCTCGACCAGCTGGTCGATGGCGAGCCAAATGGCGTCGTGGCCGGTCAATAGCAGCGCGTGGCTCCAACGAGACGGCCCTTGACGGACGCGGGTGGTCTGATTGGGCGCGAGCGCCATAAGGTTTAGGACAGAACGCGGGCACCGGGATCGTCTCGGACCCGACCAGGGGAGTACATCCATGACCGATGTAGTGATCGTCGAAGCGGTACGCAGCCCATTGGGTAAACGTGGTGGAGGATTGTCCACGTTGCACTCCATCGATCTGTTGGGCTCGGTTCAAAATGAGTTGTTCGAGCGTTCCGGCGTTGATCCCGCCGAGGTTG
>JADFOM010000099.1 GCA_022562835.1 Acidobacteriota bacterium
TGCGCCGAACGCGACTACAGACGCCGTTAAGGCGGCGACCGCTAGCAGCGTCAGGGCCGCAACCCCCACAATGCGCGCCCGTCGGGTTGCTCGCTGCCGCGCCTGCTCGGTCTCGAGAGCGTCGTCGCGTGCGCGCTGGGACTCGGCGAGAAACGTGCGCTCGAGACTGTCGAGATGCTCGTCGTTCGAGTCAGCCCAGTCGAGCGAGATGGTGAGCGGGGTTCCGCGGTAGAGCAGGTCGGGGTCGCGACCTGAAGAGTTCCATTGGGCGGCTGCCCTCGACACCCGTTGACGATGCCTGAGGTTGTCGCGTTCCTCGTCTATCCAGGTCGCCAAGCGTGGCCATGTGCCCAGAAGGGCTTCGTGCGCGATCTCGATGTGGTCGTCGTGCACGGTGAGTAGTCGGGCGGCGCTGAGTGCGTCGACGACTCCACGCTGAATTTCCGGTTCGACGTCACGGTCGATCTCGTCGAGCGACAGACGCCGGCGGGTGTCGGCTGCTCCTTCGCCAGGTGTGACGAGGCGGAGGAGCAGCCGCCGTGTAGCGCGGCGCTGGTCGGCATCGAACTTGTCCTGATAGAGCGTTTCGGCCGTGCTTGAGATCGCTCCTGAGACACCACCCACCGATTCGTAGTCGGCGAGCCGCAGCTGCTGGTGCGCTCGGTGGCGCCACGTCTCGAGCAGTGCGTGAGATACAAGGGGTAGAGCACCCTGTTGTGTACCGGCGTCGCGAAGTATGCGTTCGGTCAGGCCGGCTTCGAGACCAACGCCGACCTGATGCGCAGGTTCGACGATTGCGAGCTTGAGTTCGTCGGTCGTCATCGGTCCGACCAACACCTGATTGTCGCTGATCCAGCGGGCTAGCACGACGCTGTGCGCCGAGGCGGCGTAGAAATCTGCTCGGATGGCAATAACGATTCGAGTCGAACTCTCGGCAGCTGAGACCAGAGAGTCGATCGTCGCAATGAAGGTGTCTCGACGGGCCGGGTCGTCGATGTGGGTGAATAGTTCCTCGAACTGATCGATGACGAGGATCAGTTCCTCGCCGTCGCCGAGCGACTCGTCGACGAGTCCGCGAAGGATGCGAGGCTGCGCGCTGATCGATGCAGAGTCGGGCGCAGTAGACCGACTGTCCAGAGTCGAGAGTTGATAGCTGAGCTCGTCGAGCGGCTCGTGGCCAGGCGTCATCAGCAGAACGCGGGTGCCAGGTCGGTCGCGTAGTTTGGGGATCAGACCGGCCCTGACAACTGAGGATTTCCCGCTGCCCGACGGGCCCCCGACGACGAGTACTCGGTCGTCCTCCAGACGGGTGTTCAGCAGATCGATCAGGGAGTCTCGGCCGTGGAAACGATCTCGATCTTCAGGCTGGAACGCAGCCAGGCCCTTGTAGGGACATTCGATCGAGCGCCACGCCGGGTCGGCGGAGGTGACCGATCGCCCGGGCTCGCTCGAATCTACGATTTCTAGGAGAGCGGCACGCCACTCGGTGATCGTTCCGTGACGGTGGTCCGGGTCCATCGACAGCGAACGTTCGAAGAAATCGATCCAAGCGCCATTCTCGAACGCGTCGGCAATGTTGTCACCGCCGTAGTCATGTCCGACCAGCACACGGTAGATAACGGCACTTGCGCCGTAGATATCGGTCGGCGTCGATACCGCTCGGTCGCCGGCCCGTTGCTCGGGGGCCTGATACCCGGGTGTGCCGCCGAGCACGGATACTTGATCGCCCAACGCCAAGTCCTTGGCTAGGCCAAGATCACCTATTAGGAGCGTCTCGTCGTCCGCGAGGAGTTCACCTTTCGCTGCGATTCTGGTAGCCGCGGCGGGAGCGAGACGCTCGGCAGATCCGTTGATCAGTAGGTTTGCCGGCTTGATGTCGCGGTGCACGATGCCCTCGTCGTGCAACGCCATGAGACCATCGGCAAGCCCCGAAATTACCGGTATCAATACAGCTGCGTCGGTGCAGGGCATCGAGGAGAGACGGGCTGCCAAAGTGCCTCGTCGAGCGAAATCGAGCACGAAGTAGGGGCGGCCGTCGCTGAGATGACCAAGGTCTCGTACCGCTACGACGTTGGGATGGTTGACCCGTCGCAGCAGGCGTGCTTCGCTCACAAAGCGTTCTGCGATGTCACGATCGTCGGCCAACTCGGGTGCCAGCACCTTGATGGCGACCATCGTGTCGAACTCTTCATCCCAGGCGCGCCAGACCTCGGCGAAACCGCCGACGCCGATCGATTCCTTCACGGCGTAGCGGCCGATCTGGGTCAGGTTGTCCACGTCGACTCCTGCCTCGGCGTCGCCGACCGCATACTGCGAAGCGCTAGAGAGCTCCGCTCACGTCGATGCAGCTGAACTTGTCGGCGTCGAGAACGTTGTGGTCGCCATCGCCAGCGGTCACACACAATGTTGTCGAGTCACCGCGACCATCGACCGAGACGTCGGCCTCGGTGACATAACTCGGGAAACTGTCGGTCGCGACCCAGGCGCCTTGGGTGACGTTACGGTCCGCAGCGTCTGCCGAGACCTCGTCGGCGCTGTAGGTATCCCAATAGATGTGAATGTGATTGGCAGAGAAGTCGGGTGCGAAGTTACCGTCGAATTCGACCTCGATTTCGCCGCTGTCGGTCGCTGTTGCCGATTTGATCGACAGGATGCAGCCGTCGGCGGGACAGGCGTTCTCGACGGCCGCGCCAGCGTCATCGGTGTTCGGGTCGTCTGGCGCACCCTCCTCTAGGGCGCTGACCGTTGTGGTTGAGTCGTCACCGCCGTCGTCGTCATCACCGCAGGAGGCGAGACCGACCGCTCCGAGTGTGATCACTGCGAGCATGGTGAATATGGCTGTGCGACTCATTTCGACCCCCGTATCAACTGACGCTGGTATCCACAAGGTTACTCAGGTATTGCACAGCAGTGAAAGCCACCCGCCTCTCGCTGAAACTAGATGATCTCCGGCTCGACGGTCAGTTGGCGTCACCGAGATATCGAATCGCTGAGTCGCGCAGCCGCGCAGTCGTCGACTTATATCTCGCCACATCGTCGGGTAGTGAGTCGAGCGCTCCAATCAGCGCGGATGCCAGCTCGACGTCCCGGTTGATATGGCTCAGCGGCCAGCGGTGTACTCGGATCGTGAACGCGATCAAGTCCGCCTCGACCAAACGACGCAGCGTCTGGCGCTCCACCCGCAGATAGATATCGGCGGGCACAACAGTACTGTCAGCGTTCTGATGGCCGCGATCTTGAGCTAGTGAGCTCGTTTCACTTAGCGCCCATACCGAACGTTCCATCACAGACCCGACTGGCAGACGATCCAGGAAACGCACCGGCCGGTCTCCGAGGTCCGCTTCGAAACGCGGAACCTGCTCGTGAATCGCGGCAAGCGAAGACCCGAGTTTCGTACGCGGATCCCATCCACTTGGAAAGTGAACCGAGGCCGCAATCAACCGCCAACTGTCATCGCGGCGCTGCATTAGGCATAGGTCCTCCTGCACAAGATCACCTGCCGCGTCGATCGGGTGCTGATCTGTATCGAGCATCGCGTCGATGCCGTGATAAGCCGCCAGATTGTCGATGATCGCACGCGCCAGCGTCAGCGATCCTTGATAGGAGCCAGCGAGCGCAACTCGGCGCGGCCCGGTCTTTGACCCGAGGTAGAAATCGCGTTCAGCATCGAGTTGGAGCCATGTTTCTTCAGGCGTCGGACGCAGTCCCATGTGCCATTTGAAGGGTTCGCCCCCCAGACCAGGACCGACCAACGCCTCGCGTGGTTCCACAACACTCCGTCCAATTTTGAGTCGCCATCAATCCCGCTGTCGTGGGTCTATTGAAGCGCTTAAGTCAGTCGAGAATTTCTTTGGCGATGATCGTCTTCATGATTTCAGACGTTCCTCCGTAGATCGTGGTGACCCGCGCATCAACGTACGCAGGGCCGATCGGATATTCGGTGGTGTAGCCATAACCACCGAACAACTGAAGGCAGCGATCGGTAACCCGCTGTTGCAGCTCGGTTCCCCACAGCTTTGCCATCGCCGCGCCCGCCGGGCTGAGGGTGCCAGCGATGTGCTGCATCACACACTGGTCGATGAAGGGTTCTGTCACCGCCAGCTCGGTCGCCATCTCGGCGAGAACGAACTTTGTGTTCTGGAACGACGCGACCGGTTGGCCGAACGCGCTGCGTTGCGTCACGTAGTCGATGGTCCAGCCAAGGGCAGCCTTGGACGCCGCCAATCCGGTGATACCCATCGACAAACGTTCCTGGGCGAGGTTGAAGCCCAGATATTCAAAACCGTTACCCTCCTCTCCGAGGAGATTCCCGTTCGGTACCCGCACATCATCGAAGAACAGTTCGGCCGTGTCATTGGAGTGTTGACCGATCTTTTCGATGTTGCGCCCGCGCTCAAAGCCCGCCATGTCGCGCTCTACGACCAACAACGACATCGCGGATCGGCCACCCTCGGGCCGTGTGCGGCAGACGACGATCACCAGGTCAGCGTTGATGCCGTTGGTGATGAAGGTCTTAGCTCCATTGATGACCCATTCGTCGCCGTCTCTTGTCGCACTCGTCGAGATCGAAGCAAGATCAGACCCGGTGCTCGGCTCGGTCATCGCAATCGCTGTGATGAGCTCACCGGACGCAATGCCGGAAGCCAGCGTGTGCTCTGTTCGTCGTTGCAGTATTCGATGAAGTAGGGCGAGGTGATGTCGTTGTGGAGGCTGAGGCCGAGCCCGGCTCCGCCGAGCCCCCCGGCCGCGAGTTCTTCGTCGATGATCGCGTTGAACCGGAAATCGCTGGTTCCGCCCCCGCCATAACGCTGAGGCACGGCCATGCCGATGAAGCCGTGTCGGCCCGCCTCGACGAAAACCTGCCGATCCATGATGCCGGCCGCCTCCCACTCGGCGAACCGAGGCTTCATCTCCGTCTCGACGAACGCTTGGAAACTGGCGCGGAACAGTTCATGTTCCTGCTCGTAGATGCGGTTCAATTCGTCCCCCCGAGGTGATAAGTTCAATCGATGCCGTCGAAGTTCGGTACCCGTTTCTCCGCGAATGCCGTCATAGCCTCAATGTTGGCGGGCGACCCCATCAGCACTGCGAACGCATCGTTCTCACGCAGTCGTGCGGCATGCATTGATTCGCGGAGCGGCTCGACAATGGTGCGTTTGCAGGCCTTGAGTGAGCTGATCGGTTTCGAGGCCAGGGTGTGAGCATGGGTCATTGTGGTCTTGATCAGATCCTCGGGCTCGCACAGTTTGTAGACGAGACCCATCGCCATGCATTCCTCTGCACTGAGCCACTCCGAGCTCATCAATGCCCAGGTGGCGTTTTGTCTTCCGATCAACGTGGGGAAGGTAACGCTGCTCGCCAGCTCCGGTGCCACGCCGAGAGCGGTGAAGGGACACTTCAGACGGGCACTCGTCGCCATGAATACCAGATCGGCAACCCCGAGGATCGTCGCCCCGAAGCCCAGTCCGATGCCGTTGACCGCTAGCACCAGCGGCTTTTCGAAGTCGATCAGGACCTGGGTGAGTCCGGCAAACCCATGTTTCGCCGGAATCGTCTTGCCCATGGCCATCTCGCCCATCTCAAGGAGATCCTGCCCCGCTGAGAACGCATCGCCGGTTCCGGTTAGAACAACCACCGCTACGCCAGGGTCCTGGTCAGCTTCGAGTAGAGCGTCCGCGGTTGCGTCCCACATCGCTGTGTTCATCGCGTTCTTTGCCTCGGGCCGCATCAGGGTGATCGTGCGGACCCTTCCGTCGTTGTCTATTTCGATCATGTGGTTTGCCAGTGTCCGTTGGATGAATGTTCGGCCCGAGGTCAAGCACCGGCCTCTGCGGTCGACCGAACCCATCGGGCGGGCTTGACAGTAGGCGATCGGTTCATCGAGCCGCTCATCGACGCCCATCCACCGTCCGGGCGAACCGTGGCATGCTTGGCCAGCGAGCCGCGCTGTTCTGTCTACGCGGTGCGGCTCCACGTCCAACACACCGGTGAGGTCCTACATGCAGGTACAGACCGTGGAGCACCCACTGATCGCCGAGCGATTGACCAGGCTGCGCGACGGCACAACCTCGCGCGCTGATTTTAGACGGTTGCTGGGCCAGCTCAGCCAGATGTTGATCTATGAGGCGATGCGCGATCACCCGAGCTTGGCGGTCCAGGTCGAGACCCCGATGGGCAAGGCGAGCGGGTCGCGTCTTGACGCGCTCCCGATCATGGTGCCTGTGATGAGGGCAGGCCTTGGAATGCTCGACGCCGCGCTCGACCTGTTGCCCGACGCCCGTACTGGTTTTGTCGGGATGAAACGAGACGAACAGACGTTGTTGCCGCACGCCTACGTCAACACCGTGCCCGATGATCTCGAGGGTCAGGATGTGTTCGTGCTCGATCCGATGCTCGCGACCGGCGGCTCTTGTGTCAGTACATGTGAGTTGGTGCGAGATTCATCGCCGGGGCGGATCACAATTCTTTGTGTCCTAGCCGCGCCCGAAGGTATCGAAACCTTGCGAGCGTCGGGTATGGCTGAATCCGTTGTGACAGCGTCGATCGATGAGAGGCTCAACGATGTTGGATTTATCCTGCCGGGTCTCGGTGACGCCGGTGATCGTCAGTTCGGGTTGAACTGAGTTCGTCTAGCCGTCTCCCACCAACGCTCTGAGCTGAGTACTCGACGTCGACTCGGTGTAGGGAAAGTAGTGGATGTGCGCGTCGTATTGATCCAACGCGGCCTCCAGTTTGCGGCCCTTTTCGGTGTCCTTCCAGTCGCTACCCTTGAAGAGCACGTCGTAACGAACGCGCTCCCACATGAGATCCTTCTCAACCTGGTCGTCGGCGACGACCTCGTCGACGATCCTCAGATGTTCCACGATCTTGACCCGTTCGGCGAAGGGGATGATGGGATAGCGCCCTTTGACGGACTGCGCGACCTCGTCGGTCACAACGCCAGCGATCAGGATGTCACAGGCATCCCGCGCGCGCAGAAGGATGCGGAGGTGCCCGATGTGGAACATGTCGAACACGCCGGGGACGTATCCGCGGATCGTCATGATGCACCCTCTCGGCCACTCGACTCGATCGCGTGGAATCGGCGGGGCAACGACACGACGACCATCATCACGCTCCACGCGAACAGCACTGTGTAGAGCCCGACGAACAATTTGGTGACTGGCAATGTGAGCAACACCAACATCAGCACGCCGTAGTCCTCTGCGGTCCGCATCAGAGAGTTCGCTACAGAGAATCGTTCTCCGTCGGAGCGGCGGTTGGTCGAGATCGACGTGTTCGAGAGCATGTAGTCGCGCAGGATCCACGAGAAGAACAACACTGTCGAGGTCGCGGCGAAGCCAATCGGCACGAGCAGCCAAACGTCGGACGTGAGGTCGCCAAACCGATAGAGCGAAATGAGGATAGCGAGATGCAGCGTGACGATCTTGGCTGCGTCGACGGTGTGGTCGAGCCACTCGCCCCCTGGAGACCCACCCCCGCGCAGACGAGCGAGCTGACCGTCAGCGGAATCGAGCCCATAGCCGAGGATGAGTAGGCCGACGACCACGAGAGCTGACAGTGCCGATGGATCAACCGTTGCGATCAGAGCGATACCGGCGGCTGAACACGCTGCGCTCGTCATCGTGATCTGATTCGGGCTTGCGGAGGTTATCGATGCTGCCGCGGCTAGCACGCGACCCAGCGGTCGGTTCACGAACCGCGAATACGGCGGCGCGCCTTTCGCTGTCTTCTGGTGGCGTGCAAGGTCACGCCGAGCCGTAGTAAATGTCAAGTCTTCTCCGAGGGATATGCCCGTACCTCACGAAGGTACAACCCGATCAGGGGTCTGAAATGAGTCGTTCGGCCCCGAGAGTTCAGGGCATGATCGCCTCTGCGACGACCCTTGCGAGGTCGCTGCGGTATCTCTGGGCGCTGAACCGTTCGATCATGCGCTTGCGTCCGGCAACGCCCATTGCGGCGCGCAGATCGGGTTGCTCCGCCAGTGTGCGCAGGGCATCGGTCAACGCGCCGACGTCGTTTGGGGCAACCACTAGTCCAGTTTCTCCGTCTGCGATCACCTCGCAGACCCCTCCTGGTCCGGTCACCACCGCGGCAAGCCCGCGCATCTGGCCTTCGGCCGCGACGAGGGAGAACTCCTCAGGCTGGACTGATGGGCCGACCACGACGTCCGCTGAGAGGTAAGTCT
>JADFOM010000001.1 GCA_022562835.1 Acidobacteriota bacterium
CCTAGCGGGCGGAGCGCAACCCGTGGACTCATTCGCACCTCAACCATCCCGCCCCGGAGGGGCGGAGGGAGCTTCATGGCGCAGACAAATTGCCAAGGAGCATCTTCACAACGTGCTCCGCGTACCTGTCTGCGTGCGTACGCGCACAGGCAGATGGCGCACTTGTCAACGCAACGCGCAAGTCCTTCGCCCCGCCGGGGCGAAAAGGGGATGATGAACCGGTTTTCCACGGGTTCCGTCCGCCGCCGGCGGACTCCACCCGTGGCTACAACCCGTCGCCCCTCTGGGGCGAAAGCTCGCCCCGTTGGGGCGAGAGCGAGTAGCGGGCAGGGCAAGTCGTTGACCTGCCCCACCCGGCTCCCAGCGTCAGGAACTCCCGCCGATACTGTCACCGACCCGCATGCGGCTCGGCCAGATCGCCCGCGCAAAAACGAAGCACCGGTGAAGCATCCGTGCTTCACCGATGCCGCTCGTTCTTGGGCGGGTAGTGCCTGAACTACCTCTGTCCCGCCGTCTGGTACGAGCCAAAGCGCGGTTGTGAAAGGAGGGAAATGATGCTGCCGACCTCCGTGTCAACAGGTTTGGAGCCTCGTTCCCGGACCGCCACGCAGCGCCCCGGGTGGCAATCTGTCGGTTCGATCATGGACATTGACCGCGACGCTTCCATCAGCCTTCTGCGGGGGCTTACTTGTTTCTGGGGGGGCTTACTCGCCCCCTCATGGCCCAAGTTTTCGACGCGGATCACCGGCCCGACGACAGGCGGCTGTTTCCCTTCACCGGTCAGCCGCTGTGGTGTCCGATAGAAACATACCTCACGAATGATCAGCGGCAATCGGGCTTATTCCCCAGCTTAACATCTTGCTGTGAATGGTAGCCCAACTCGACTCTAAGGCATCAATCCGTGGTGGGTGCGCTGGCGACAAGGGCTGCATCTTGGTTAAGAGGGTAAATACCCGAAATGGACCTACCGCGCAGGAATCCTTCGATTGTGCCACATTATCGATCATCTGCTTCGATTTAGAGACATCGCCGACCGGAGGAGGCCTCCGATTTGGCGCGACGGAACTGGTGGGTATAATCCGTGCGATGGTCATCACCATCGATGGACCCGCCGGCTCCGGCAAGTCGACGGCGGCGCGCAAAGTCGCTGCCCGGCTTGAGGTTCCGTATCTCGATACCGGGGCGATGTATCGAGCCATCACCCATGTGGCCCTGCTTCGGGGTATCCCTCTGGAGGACGAGCAAGCGGTCGTGGAGTTGGCCCGGCAAACGCGTCTGGAGGTCGATTGCGGGCCCACGCACGCCAGAGTCAGAGCGGATGGGCATGACATTAGTGAGGCCGTCCGCAGCCTGAAAGTTACGCAAGCCACCGGCGCTGTAGCCCGAATCCAGCCGGTGCGCGACCTCATGGTGGCTGAGCAGCGGCGGTTGGGGCGCCGGCTCGGATCGTTCGTGACCGAAGGTCGCGACCAGGGCAGCATCGTCTTCCCGGATGCCGACATGAAATTCGTGCTCGAGGCCGAGCTGGAACAGCGGGCCTTGCGACGACTGCGAGACTTGCAGGTTGACGGCGAAGAGGTCGAGTTCAGGGAGGTGATCTACGACCTGAAGACCCGTGATGCCAACGACTCGGTTCAGTGGTCCTCCCTCCTCCGGCCAGACGCCGCCATCGTCATCGATACGACCGACCTTTCGATCGCCCAAGTGGTGGACTGCCTTTTGGGTCACATCCGGGCCGTCATCCCCTGGCCGAACGCCTCGGCCCAAAGCTAACTCGTCACAGCCGTCATAGCCCCCTCTCGACGCTACCTAGCGTGGCGTTCGGCTAGCGGGAGGCTCTTCGGATCGGCCTTTCCTGGGGCTTTCCCGCCGATCTGGAATCGCAACTCCTGATACCACAATAGGTTGGGTGCAAACCAAATATTTTCGTGTGAAATCATTTGACGAGGCCCACATAGTGGGGTAAGTTGAAGGGTGTTCGCAACATATAGTACCCGTTGCCGAGTTGCGGCTGTTGGGTGGGGGGCGTAGGGGCGACGTCGATTCCGGGCGGGCGGAGTCGGGTGGTTGGATCGATTGGCGCAGATTGCCCTGTCCAGCCTTGGCTGGCGGGTTAGAACCTTGCTGGCGGTTGACACGGATCAGCCGTTGGATTTCGAGCCAGGCGCGGCTCGGCGTGTTGCCGGTGAGGGCGTAGGGGTCGGCATGCAGACGTGTCAGATCGACGATACTGGTGGCTGCGCGGACGTGGGCGACGACGAGATCAAGCTCGGGGACAACGCCCAGCGGGTGTTGAGGGCCCGGTATCTCAAGAAGGACGAATCCGGCCAGTGCGTCGAGACGCCGGCCGAGTTGTTCCGCAGGGTGGCCAAGTGCGTAGCCAAGGCGGAACGGCAGTACAGCGGTAGCGAGGCGGCCCGCAGCGAGTGGGAGGATCGCTTCTATCGGCTGATGACCAGTCGTCGTTTCATGCCCAACAGTCCGACGTTGATGAACGCCGGTCGAGAGATGGGCATGCTCAGTGCATGTTTTGTGCTCCCCGTTGGAGACAGCATCGGGGAGATTTTCGATTCGATCAAACACACGGCCCTGATCCAGAAGGCGGGCGGTGGAACCGGATTCGCCTTCGACGAGCTACGCCCCACCGGCGACTATATCAGCAGCTCGGGCGGCACGACATGGGGTGGACGCGGGGCAACCGCCAGGGTGGGGAGCCGAGCGAGCGCTGCATCGCGTTCGGCGTCGTCATCGCCGTAGAAGGCGGGGTCGTGAATCTGATGCCACTTGTCGGCGCCTAGTACAAGTACCTCGAAGCCATCCGCGATGTCGACAAGCAACCGCGCCTCGGTCACCTGAACCTCGAGCCATGAACGATGCGACGCCTCCAGTTCGAGGACCGCGACCCGATCGTCGAGTGGCGACTGACAGTCGCCACTCTTGCCGAGGGGATCTGTCGAAAGGCTGAACACGACGACCCCGAGATCGTGAGAGCGCAGAGCGGCCTCACCGATCGCGAGGTGCGCGATGGTGGGCGGATCGAACGAGCCAGGAAAGACGCCACGACGTTGAGCCACCTGTCGACTTTACTAGCGGCATGCTCAGCCGAACGCCACCGAAACCTGGTTGTAGTCGCGATGGCGGTTGGGCATACTTACCGCTGTGGAGAACTATTCGCTCGAACCAGCCGAAGTAGTAGTACTCCAGTAGCGCGCGGGTTCTTCCCGTGCGCTTGACCTCCCAGCCGGGGGGTCGTTCTCATTTTTGCCCCGAAGTTTGCAAGATCTACCAACGAAATGCAGCGTGAAACCATGAATAACTCAGGAGAACGCAGATGAAGATTGACGGTGGCCGCGCCCTCATACGTTCACTCGAGGCCGAGGGCGTAGAGGTAATGTTTGGGCTTCCCGGCGGAGCGATTCTGCCCGTCTATGACCCGATCATCGACTCGTCTATCCGCCACATCCTCGTTCGCCACGAACAAGGCGCTGGACACATGGCCGAGGGTTATGCCCATGCAACCGGTCGCCCCGGTGTCGTGATGGTCACCTCAGGTCCGGCTGCGACCAATGTTGTGACACCACTCTGTGACGCCTATCTGGATTCGGTCCCGCTCGTTTGCATTACCGGACAGGTTCCCTACGCGGCGATCGGCACCGACGCGTTTCAAGAATGTGACACGACCGGAATAACGATGTCGGTCACCAAGCACAACTTTCTAGTTTCGGAGGCGGCCGACATCCCCCAGGTCATCCACGATGCGTTTCACATCGCGACGACCGGCCGACCCGGCCCCGTACTGGTCGACATCCCAAAGGATATTGTCGATCCGAACAATCCGAACTCGGCACTCGACTGGTACGAACCAACCGGTCACGCTCTGCCCGGGTACCACCCACAGCTAGACGGTGATCCGGCCGACGTTGCCGCGGCAGTCGATCTGTTGTTGGCGTCTGAGAGACCCGTTATCTACGCCGGGGGCGGCATCCTCAAGGCGCGCGCGGCGGAGTCGTTGCGTGAGTTTGCCGAGCTCACCAACATCCATGTCGTCACCACCCTGATGGCCCGGGGGGCGTTCCCCGACGACCATGCGTTGGCTCTCGGCATGCCTGGGATGCACGGCAACTACACAGCGGTTACCGCGATGCAGGAGGCCGACCTGTTGATCGCACTCGGCAGTCGATTCGATGATCGCGTGACCGGCAAGGTCGACGGGTTCGCGCCGGATGCCAAGATCATCCACGTCGATATCGACCCAGCAGAGCTCGGCAAGGTGCGTCTTGCGCAAGCCGCGATCACCGGCGATGCGAAACGAGTGATCGACCAGCTCATCGCAGAACTGCGCCGCCGCGGCGAGTCCGGAGCCGACACCAGCGCATGGAAGGCCAAGCTCAGTGGTTGGCAGGA
This sequence comes from Acidobacteriota bacterium, assembly GCA_022562835.1. Classification (GTDB taxonomy): domain Bacteria; phylum Actinomycetota; class Acidimicrobiia; order Acidimicrobiales; family SHLQ01; genus JADFOM01. The sequence continues at coordinate 4,405 of JADFOM010000001.1, forward strand.
GCGCTATCCGCTGACCTATGAACAGTCCGAACCCGGCGAGCTCCTCAAGCCGCAGTACGTCGTGGAACAGCTGCGTGACCATTCCCCCGAGGACACGATCATGACGTCTGGGGTTGGTCAGCATCAGATGTTTGCGAGCCAGTATTGGACGTTCCGCCATCCCTACACCTGGGTCAATTCGGGTGGGTTGGGCACCATGGGGTTCTCGATTCCTGCTGCGATCGGGGCGAAGGTCGGCATGCCGGATCGCACGGTCTGGTCAATCGACGGCGACGGGTGTTTCCAGATGACAGCCCAGGAGCTGGTGACAGCATCGATGGAGAAGATCCCCATCAAGGTCGCCTTGTTGAACAACGCCTACCTCGGGATGGTTCGTCAATGGCAGGAAATGTTCTACGAGGAGCGCTTCAGCGAAGTGCACCTGAGCCACGACCTTCCTGACTATGTCGGTTGGGCGAAGTCGATGGGTTGTGAAGCTCTGCGCGTCGAATCGCCTGAAGAGGTCGCTCCGGCGATCGAAAAGGCGAACGACATCAACGACCGTCCCGTGGTCCTGGAGTTCCGCACCGACCCCCGCGAAAAAGTGTTCCCGATGGTTGCGTCGGGCCAAACCAACTCCGAGATCATGGTCCACCCCAGCCAGGACCAGCCGGGAGCATCGTGATGACCAAGCACCACACGATCGTTACGACCGTCGAAAACAAGCCCGGTGTGCTCGCTCGGGTCGCTGGCCTGTTCGCCCGCCGGGGATTCAACATCGAGTCGTTGGCGGTGGCGCCGACCGACGACGAGGCCTTCAGCCGCATCACTTTTGTGGTCGACGTCGAGTCTGCACCACTCGAACAAGTGGTCAAGCAGCTCGACAAGCTGATCAACGTCGTCGAAATCGTCGAACTCGATCCGACCGAATCAGTAGCGCTCGAGTTGCTCATGATCAAGATCGAGGCTCAGGACCCGAGCGGGCTCGCAGAGCTCATCGAGTCGTTCGAGGCGACGATCTTGGAGGAGCGCGGCAATCACTTCCTAGTAACAATGACCGATGACTCGGTCCGATTGGACGATTTCGAAGAACGGCTGCGACCCTTTGGGATCGCAGAGGTGCAACGCACCGGAAAAGTTGCGTTGCGATCGCTCGACGCGCCCGAGCGCTGAACTAACCCACGAGCAAGAATCAACAACGACGCGTCCGCCGGACGGGTCCAAACCGAAAGGCACACCGTGGCGAACATCTACTATGAGGCCGACGCGGACCGATCCCACATCGCGAACCGAAAGGTGGCGATTCTCGGATATGGCTCGCAGGGCCACGCTCACGCACTCAACCTCAAGGAATCTGGCATCGACGTGCGGGTTGGTTTGCGCGAAGGTTCAGGTTCTGTCGCCAAGGCGTCCGCTGCCGGCCTAGCGGTGGCTTCGATCGCTGACGCCGTCGCGGAGGCCGACATCATCATGCTGCTTCTGCCCGACACCGAGCAGGCAGACATCTACAGCGAACACATCGCCCCGAACCTCGAAGCCGGCAATGCGCTCGCATTCGCTCACGGCTTCAACATTCGGTTTGATCTGATCAATCCGCCCGAGGATGTCGACGTGATCATGATCGCGCCTAAGGGCCCCGGTCACCTCGTGCGCCGCACCTACACAGAGGGTGGCGGCGTGCCATGTCTAATCGCGGTGGAAAACGACGCATCGGGCTCGGCCAAAGAGCTCGCGTTGGCCTATGCCGACGCGATCGGTGGGGCACGAGCCGGTGTCATAGAAACGACTTTCACCGAGGAATGTGAGACCGACTTGTTCGGCGAGCAGGTCGTGCTCTGTGGCGGGACGACATCGTTGGTTCAGAGTGCCTTCGAAACACTTGTCGCCGCCGGCTACCAGCCAGAGGTCGCTTACTTCGAGTGTCTCCACGAACTGAAGCTGATCGTCGATCTCATGTACGAACAGGGCATCGCGGGGATGCGTTACTCGATCTCGGACACCGCGGAGTACGGCGATCTCAGTCGGGGGCCGCGCATCATCGACGACAACGTTCGCGCCACGATGCGCCAGATCCTCACCGAAATTCAGGATGGCACCTTTGCCGAAGAGTGGGTCGCCGAATCCAAGGGTGGACGCAAGAACTTTCACCGGCTCGAGGAGGAGGGCCAGAAGCAACGCATCGAGGTCGTAGGAGCCGAGCTGCGCCGAATGATGCCGTGGATTGCGGAAGGCAAGCAGGATGTGCGCGAAGCCTCGGGCGGTCAGGGTTGATACTTGCTGCTAGTTGAGAACCGGTGTCAGACACCCAGCGCAGTGCCGGTTTGGCGGGTGCGTTCTTTGCGCTGTGTGTCTGACACCGGTTCGCGCTGGCCAGCGGTATTGCCCTCGTTCGGCTTGACCACATAGGGTCTGCGAGATTCGCGGTGTGTTAGCGCCGCTGCAGCAAACGGGGAGTACAACATGAGTGCCGACTGGGGATTTGAGACTCAACAGATTCACGCGGGTCAGACACCCGACGCGGAGACGGGCGCCCGGGCAGTACCCATCTACCAGACAACGTCGTACGTGTTTCGAGATCACGAGCATGCTGCAAACCTGTTCGCACTCGCCGAGGCCGGCAATATCTATACGCGGATCATGAACCCGACGCAGATGGTGCTCGAGGGTCGCCTCCAGGCACTCGAGGGTGGCACCGACACAGCTATTGGTATCCCCGGCGCGCTGGCGGTGGCATCGGGCCAGGCCTCCGAGACCATCGGGCTGCTGAACCTCGCCGAAAACGGTGACCACATCATCGCTTCATCGTCGCTCTACGGCGGAACCTACAACCTGTTGCACTACACGTTTCCCAAGCTCGGTATCGAGGTCACGTTCGTGGACGACCCCGATGACCTCGACGCCTGGTCAGGTGCAATCCGTGACAACACCAAGGCCTTGTACGCCGAGACCATTGGAAACCCGAAGAACGACTGCCTCGACATCGAGGGCGTTTCGGCCATCGGCCACGACGCCGGCATTCCGCTCATGCTGGACAACACGGTCCCGACGCCATATCTGATCAAGCCACTCGAGTGGGGCGCAGACATTGTGGTGCACTCGATGACCAAGTTCATTGGAGGCCACGGCAACAGCATCGGCGGGGTGATCGTCGACGGCGGCACCTTCGACTACGAGGCCAGTGGACGGTTTCCGAACTTCACCGAACCAGACCCGAGCTACCACGGCCTGGCCTACTTCCCGGCGCTTGGGCATGGCTCTTACATCCTCAAGGCGCGTGTGCAGTTGTTGCGCGACCTCGGATCGGCGATCTCGCCGCAGAACGCGTTCTACTTCCTCCAAGGCCTCGAAACATTGAGTTTGCGGATGGAACGCCACTTCGAGAACGCCCAGACGGTCGCCGAGTACCTCGACGCCCACGATCAGGTCGAACAGGTTCAGTACGCAGGTCTTACGTCAAGTCCATGGCACGAGCGGGTCAAGAAGTACGGCGGCGGTAAGGGGTTCGGTTCTGTGCCTGCGTTCATCATCAAGGGTGGCGCTGACGCTGGCGTGAAGTTCGTCAACTCCCTCGAGTTGCACAGCCACGTGGCCAACATCGGCGACGTGCGCAGTTTGGTAATCCATCCCGCCTCGACCACCCACTCCCAGCTCAGCGAGGACGAGCAGCGTGTTGCTGGCGTCGGACCCGGTCTTGTTCGCCTGTCGGTTGGCCTCGAATCGATCGAAGACATCATCGCCGACCTCGACGTCGGGTTTGCCGCCGCCAAGTGATCCGGTTGGTGAGTGAGCGTTAGCGGGTAGGTCCGATCCGGCTTTGCCGGTCGGGCCGAGTTGCGCTTGCGTTCTGCGTATGAGCGACGCCGAAGGCGTCGCGAACTAGCAGCCAACTAGTAGGAGCCGCGTTGCAGGACGACGGCAGGGACCGTGCGCAGCAGGATCATCACGTCTGCGAACAGCGTCCAGTTGTCGACGTAATACAGGTCGAGTTGACCGTAATCGCCGCCAGCGTCGCTGCGCCCGCTGACCTGCCACATTCCTGTGATGCCAGGCCGAACACGAAGTCGATTGTGTAGAGCGTTGTCCCAAACGGCGACCTCGGACGGTAGGGCTGGTCGAGGCCCAACAAGGGACATCTCGCCCCGGACGACGTTGATCAGTTGGGGTAGCTCATCTATGGAGGTCTTGCGGAGGAAACGGCCGACGCGCGTGATGCGCGGGTCTGCCTTGATCTTGAACAAGGGGCCTTGGGCCTCGTTGAGGTGCCGTACGTCGTCGAGTTGGTCCTCCGCATCGACGACCATCGTGCGCAGCTTGTAGACCTCGAACTCATTGCCGTCGCGCCCAACTCGGACCTGCTTGAAGAAGACCGGACCTGGAGTGGTTAATTTGATGGCCAGCATCGCTGGACCAATCACCACAGAGCCGAGGATGATGAGAATCAAAGACACGACCAAGTCGAACGACCGCTTGGCCAGAGCGCGCCATCCGTGACGACGCACCGGCTCGATGTACACCATTGGGAAACGGCCGAGTGGGCGAATGGTGAGGCGGTCTGTGGCGATGTCACACAATGTCGAGGACAGCTCGACGTGTACACCGTTTTCCGTCAGTGCGCGGATGAGTTGATTCGAGGTTCCGATATCGACGGCGGTCGCTGCGATGATCACACCAACCGCACCGGTCTGGTCGAGCAGCTCAAGCACATCTGAGGGTTCGGCAAGTCGTTCGCTCAGCGGCGCATCACTTGGGGGAAGCAGAGATTCGGCGAAGCCGACGACTTCGTAGCCGAGAACCGGGTCACTTGCGAGCATGTCGCGGACCAACCGCCCCTCGGCGTTGTTGCCAATGATCAACACGCGGCGGAGCATGTTGCCGCGCAGGCGAGCCCGCCGAAACGCTACTCGTGCGGCATACCGTTCGAACGCGACGACCAGAACCGTGATGACTGTTGCCGTGATGATCCAGGTACGCGCCAACGTGATCTTCGCCATGATCGAGGCGACACCGATCAGGATGAGAGAACCACCGATCGCCTTTAGGATGCGCCAGCCCTCGTCGACTCCGCGGGTGATGAAGCGCGCCTTGTAAAGCGACTGATTCATGAACATCGCTGGCCAGACCGGAGCCGTTGCCAGTAGCAGCAAGAAGTATGTCCTGTTCGAGACGGGGTCACCGGGGTTGAGGTTGCCGTGGACGATGACCGATGCGATCAACGCCAATGTGATTGCGTTCAGGTCGGCGAGAGCCAGGGCTGTCTTGCGTGAACTTACGTTTGAAACCGGACGAAAATCACCGTCATAGTTTTCATGGACGGGGTGTAAACGGACGCGCGCCGGACGTTCCTCGCCCTGGCGCGCCTCAGTTTCCTCCTCAGGAGAAGCTGTGAGCATCTTTGTTTGGTTCCCTCTACTGCTTGTACTTCCGCCGATGGTAGAGCCCTAGACCGTCACTGTCAGTGGGCCGATCTTCTCAATTCCCCGAATGTCCCGCTTGTTAACCACGATGCTCTTGGGCAGTGTTTCCCATCGTTACTAAGAGAATAGCCCTAGTAGAGTCCTCATCTTGTTACATTCTGATGACTCTCTGTGTATCAGCGTCGCAACCTCGCAGAGTGCAGGAAGCGAGAATCGCCGAGTTGAGTGCAGATCGTCATCGCAGATAATCGTTAGGGTGAGCTAAGCCATTCTAAGCGCTATTTCAGCGACTTTTTGCTCCCGAGCGTGGTCCGTACCCGGGTGGGTCGAACGGGGGGATGCCAGATTCCTCTGCTGCAAACAGCGAATCGACGTTTGACGCGACCTCATCGATCTCGAGTCGTCCGTCGCCTCGATATTCGGCCACGACGTGCCAGCGTTTGGCAAGCCACATCCCGTCGAGTGCCACGATGAACGTCTGCCCGTTGATGTGAGCCGATGCGTCCGAGGCCAGCCAAGTCACGAAGGGAGCAACGTTGGCCGGGTCGTACCTGTCGAATGCATCGGGGTCATCGGGGACCGCCATGGACGGTAAATAGTCTGTCAGCCCTGTGCGGGCACGAGGCACGATGACGTTGGACGTGACCCCATATTTTTCAAGCTCCCTGGCAAACGTGATCGCCATCGAGCAGATGCCACCCTTCGCTGCGCTGTAGTTGGACTGGGCTGGACCGCCGAACAGGCCCGACTCGCTGGCGGTGCTGATGAGCCGTCGCGGCTTCTCTTCGCCAGCCTTGGCTTGGTTACGCCAGTGGACCGCGGCGTGGCGCGACGGGGCCCAGTGGCCCTTGATATGAACATTGATGACAGCATCGAAGTCCTCCTCGGTCATGGAAAACGACATGGCGTCACGCAAGATTCCTGCATTGTTTACCAAGATGTCGAGGTCGCCCCAGGTATCGATGGCCTGAGCGATCATCGCCTCCGCGGCATCGAAATCGGACACCGAACACACGTTGGTCTCTGCGGTGCCACCGCTGCCTTGTATCTCGGACACGGTTTCGGCTGCAGCTTCGGCGTTGAGGTCATTTACTAGGACATTGGCGCCCTCATCTGCGTACTGCTGCGCATAGGCGCGTCCGAGTCCGCTTCCGGCTCCGGTGATGATGGCGACCTTGCCGTCGAGAATTCCCATGTGTTGTTCCCCTTGGTGCTTTGATGGATGCCTGGAATTGGATAGCGACGTGGTGAGATTAGTGCGAGTCCCCCGCATGAGCGACAACGAAGTAGTCCGGGTGTGGCTTTGCCGCCCCGGACGTTCAAACCCACTCGACGTTTCTGCGAAGCCGAAACTCGCAGGAACCCGAAGGGTTCCCCCGCATGAGCGACACGAAGTGTCGCGAACTCGCAGCGAGAGTCAGTTAAGGCGCTGAATGATCATTGCCATTCCCTGACCACCACCGACACACATCGACTCGAGACCGAACTCCTTGTCCGAGTCGCTGAGTCCGTTGATCAGAGTGGTCATGATGCGGGCACCGGTCATGCCGAATGGGTGACCGAGAGCAATCGCGCCGCCGTTGACGTTGAGTTTGTCGAGGCTGATGCCTAGTTCATCCGCCGACGGTATTACCTGTGCTGCGAATGCTTCATTGATCTCGACGAGATCGATGTCATCGATGGTCATGCCAGCACGGTTCAACGTCTGGCGACAAGCGTCGATTGGGCCAAGTCCCATTATCTCCGGACTCAGTGCGGATACGCCAGAGGCCACGATGCGGGCAAGCGGCTCGAGTCCCAACTCTGCGGCTCTGGTGTCGCTCATCACGACTACGGCGGCGGCGCCGTCGTTGAGCGGGCACGCGTTGCCTGCAGTCACCGTGCCGTCTGGTCGGAATACGGGGCTGAGCTGGGAGACTTTCTCGATCGTCGTGCCGGCGCGGATTCCATCATCGGTCGAAACCACGGTGCCATCGGGCAGGGTGTATGGGGTGATCTCGTTTTCGAAGAAGCCGCGAGCCTGTGCGGCCTCGGCGCGATTCTGTGAGGCGACGCCGTATTCGTCCTGCGCCTCGCGGGACACGTTCTTGTACTGGGCAACATTTTCAGCGGTCTGACCCATCGCGATGTAGATGTCGGGAAGTCCCGACGGCGGCGTCCACGTTTCGGTGCCCTCACCGGCACGCGACGCGGTGTGGGCCTCAGCGTCCGTGAACTGTTCGTTGTGCGGACCGCTGTCGGCCGCGCCATACATGTAACGGCTAACGGTCTCGACGCCGCCGGCGACGAAGCAGTCACCCTCGCCGGCCTTGATGGCATGGGCCGCCATGCGAATGGTCTGCAGCGACGAAGAGCAGTAGCGGTTAACCGTGACGCCTGGGGCGTCGACGTTGGCGAGTATCGCAGCAGCCCGGCCAATGTTGTAGCCGGCCTCGCCGCCTGGCTGGCCGCAACCCCAGATCACGTCTTCGACCTGATCACGAGGAAGATCGGGGACCTTATCGAGCACGTCTTCGATGATGAAGGCTGAGAGATCATCGGGCCGCGCTTCGGTGAGCGAACCCTTGTTTGCTCGGCCTATGGGCGTGCGAGCGGTCGAGACGATTACAGCTTCGGCCATGACGTTTTCTCCCTGATCGATTGCTGGCACTTTAGAGGTCCGAAGGCTTGGAACCACAGCGGCTCTACGATGGCCGACACGAAAGCGGTCGACGTCGGGCCGCTATGGTCACGGGGTCGCCGTTTCACGCGATGCAAGGTGGATTCGGCCGATCGCCGGGTTTCCAGAACAAGCTGATCAGGAGTGAGCGGTGCCAATCGAACCAGATCGCCAGTGGAAGATGTTGATCGATGGGTCATGGGTGACGACGTCATCGACCTATGAGATCATCGACCCCAACACCACCAAGGTTGTCGGACACGCACCCGAAGCTACGGTTGCCGATGCCGAGGCCGCCGCCGCAGCAGCGCGCAAGGCCCTGCCGGCCTGGCGTGATAGCTCGGTCGGAGAGCGGTGTGCGCTACTCGGCAAACTTGCCGATCTGCTCGAGGGCCGGGTGGGGGACTGGGTCGATGTTGTTCAGGCCGAGACCGGTGCGACGATCAACATCACCGAGACATTGCAGGTGGGCGGTCCCACCGTCGACAGGTTTCGCTACTACTCGACACCGCGCGACGTCGACGTACCAATCGCACCGTTCTCCTCCGCAGCAACCACACTCGGCCCTGCCGGACTGATCGGTGCAATGGCGCTTCGTCAGCCCGTCGGTGTTGTCGCTTGCATTACCCCGTACAACTTTCCGCTGACCAACGTGGCAGGCAAGATCGCACCGGCGTTGGCTATGGGCAACACCTGTGTCATCAAACCTGCCCCGCAGGATCCGCTCGGGATTCTGCTGCTCGGTGAGGCGATCACCGAGGCCGGATTTCCTCCCGGGGTCGTCAACATCATCACGGGTTCGGGTCCCGAGGCCCCTGCCACTCTGGTCGATTCCAAAGACGTCAACATGATCAGCTTCACAGGGTCCACCCCCATAGGGGCGAAGATCTATGAGAACGGCGCCAAGACGATGAAGCGACTACTGATGGAACTTGGTGGCAAGGGCGCGCTGATCATGACCGATGATGCCGATGTCGGTCAGGCGACGGGCGCGATTGCGTCGGTGTGGGGATTTCACAGTGGACAGATCTGCACGGCGCCTACCCGCGTGCTGTGTCACCGATCGCTGTATGACCAGACCGTCGAGGGGCTGACGGCTGTGGCAGAGATGCTGAAGGTCGGCGACGCGCTCGAGCGCGACACCTTGGTAGGACCGGTCATCACCGAGATGCATCGCGACAAGGTGGAGGCGTTCATCCAGAGCGGCGTCGACGATGGTGCAACTCTCTTGGCCGGAGGTCAACGTCCAGACCTGCCCGGCTATCTCATTGCGCCAACGCTGCTGGCCGATTGCACGCCGGACATGCACGTGGTGCGCGAGGAGGCGTTCGGTCCCGTCGTCGTCGTGTTGCCGTTCGACGAGGACGACGAAGCTGTGGCACTCGCGAACGATTCCGACTACGGACTGTTCAGCTATGTCTATTCGGGCAACACCTCGCGGGCCTACAAGATCGCTCAGCAACTCGAATCGGGCAACGTGGCGCTCAACAGCGTGCAACCACATATGGAGGCACCGTTTGGTGGTTTCAAAATGTCCGGTATCGGTCGTGACCGAGGCGTGTGGGGACTCGAGGCGTACAGCGAGGTGCAGGCGATTAGCTGGCTCGCCTGAACAATGGGCGTTCGAGGAGTGCGCACCGCATACGTCGCTCCCGGGCTCGTGGCTTCCGCCAGCGCCAGTGTTGTGCTGTCGGGCACCTTCACCTGGCTTGATATCGCGGGAGATGAGCTGTCTGGATTCAGGCTCGCCGATCTCGTGTTATCACTCGATGGGGCGTATTCGATCTCGCCGCCGAGCTGGATCGGGTTCGTCTGGTACCTCCTTCCCGTTGCCGCCGCGCTGAATTGGGTGGTTCTGTTTGCGTCGTGGCCGGTTCGGATCACGACATGGACGCGCTGGCTTCTGGCCCTTCAAACGGTGGTCACCGCAGCGGTCGCGGCGGCAGCCTCAGCTACAGCGCAGGTTGCCGTCGGTGCTGGCGTGTGGCTGGCCGCGGGTGGACTAGTACTCGGTTGGGGTGGGGTCGGTGTGGATGTTGTGTCGAGGCGCCTGACATCGACTTGACCCGGCCTGGTTGCCACTAATTCCTACATTTGAACTCGGAACATGTCGATGGGTGGTGATGGACGAGAAGTACGCAAGCGTCGAATCGGGTTCGGTCAGCGGTGGACCGCCGGGTCGCGTGGTGGCAGTCATCGTCGCAGCCGTTGGAGTGGCGGTACTGGCGTTCATCGGCTTTCGGGTCACCGGTGCGGCTAGTGGTTCGGCGGCCGGCGCCGACACTTCGTCCGAAGCGGTTACCGGACTGATGGGAGCGTTGTCCAGCGAGAACGTTATCGAGATCTTCGCGCTGCTCCCGCCGAGCGAGGTTGGTCATGTCGTCGAGTTGTATGTGCCCGGCGTTGAGCTCGCACAAGAGTCTGAAGTAATCGTCTCGGACGATCCACTCGCCGGTATCGATATCACGATTGAGGGCACGGTCACCCGTGTCGAGGAGCTGCACTCGGACATTCACCGGGTGTATCTCAGCAACGATGCGATCGTGCGGGTGGTTACCGATCCCACGAAGATGGATCCAGCGCTGGCCGAACAGGCCGAAGCATCCGTTGAGACCATAACGGCGCAGGAGCTGCTGGAGGAATTCAACGATCGTGACGATCCCGACCCGTTGTCCGAACTATTTGTAGTTGCCGTGCGCGAACGCGGTCAGTGGTTCGCCAGCCCGCTCTACACGACGATGGAATACCTCCGCGAGTACTACGACGTCGATGTTCCGGACTTCGCGGCTTCTCGCGAAGTCGTCAATGTTGGCGCCGAGAGCCCGGAAGGTGTTCTCGAACAGTTTCTCGAGCCGATCGACGAACTGGACGAAACCGACGTCATCGAAGGGCTCGACCAGGCGATCGCTGGTCTCGAGGAAGGATCGGAAGCGGACTATATGGCTGATGTCGACTGGGAAACGTCGCTCATCGCTCCCGACGAGATCGACGTGTTCTTGGACTATGCACCAGTGTTCGCAGCCATCACCGAGGAAATTCAGATGTCGACCGACGAGATATTCGGGCCGATGGAAGCGATAGAAGTCGGGGAGGCGATTCCAGAGATGGAGGCTACGACCGACTATCGCGAAGACTGGAATGCGATTCCTGAAGCCCCTCCGCCACCGTATGACTGCCCAAATCTGACTGCCCCCGATGGAACACCAGCGTGCGATCCCTGGACGGTCCCCGCCATCGAGGATCCCTACTTCGATGACGACTCGTATTACGACGACTTCTATTACGAGGAACCGCTCACGTTGACCGAGCAGCTCGAGGAGATGCGCAACGCGTTCGAAGAAGCGGACTACAAGGGAAACCTTGATATTGAGACCGAGACCATGGTCGAGTCGATGAGCGACGATCGGGCCAGGGTGAGCGTGACTGCAGCGCAGCTACGCGGCGAGCTGAGCTGGCAGGATCCGGGCATGCCGCGCTCGAGTGTTGTGCTCGACGCTGAGATCTATGACGGGATATGCGGACGGTACTCGTTCGTACAGACCGACGTCGTGGAGTACGAGGGGGCGCCGCCGGAATCGTTCACGGAGTCGGCCGACGAGTGTCTGGAGATCCCTGGCGATCGCCCCGCTGGAGCGTTCATCATCACCCGCGAGATCGACGGTCAGTGGTACTTCAGCCCAATCGAAACTATTATCGAATACGCGCGCTTCGCCATCGAGATCGCTTCCGCCGAGGACTGACTCGTCCCGCCGAGGTCAATATTGCGATAGTTGAGCCAATCGGACAGTGGGCCGCTGAGACGCGATACTGGCCCATGGACGATGCCACATCTCTCGCTGAGTTGACCGTGATAGATGTCGACGGCAACAACGTTGAGTTGGGGTCGTTCTGCGGAAGACCGCTGCTGATCCAGATGTTGCGTTACTACGGTTGACTGCCCTGCAAGGACTACCTCACGCAGTTGCGGGAGGAACATCAGGCATTGGAGGAGTCGGGCGTTTCGGTCGTGGCCATCGGCGGATCTGCGCAAGATCAGGCCGCAGCGCTCCAACCCGACTACCCGTTCCCCTTGTTGTTGGATCCCGACCAGGTAGTGCGCCAAGCGGTTGGACTGGGCACGTTGAGCATCGGTCAAATGATCAAGCCGCGTAGCGCATGGCGTTACGTGCGATCGATTCGCAGTCGAGTCGCACCCGGCAAGATCACCGAGGACCGTGAGCAGGCACCGGGTGTGTTGCTGACGAACGCGGTGCTGGAGGCGGAGTGGGTTTATCGCGGAACGGGCTTGGGTGACTATCCGTCGATGCAGACAGTTCGTGATCAGGTTGCCCACATGCGGTAGACGATCGACCTTCTTGACCGCGTGTGGTGTTCAAGAGACCACCAAAAGACGTCGAGTCATCCAGATTGCATGGAGCGTACGACCTAGGTATCTCTCTGATAGATAGGTCCGTTCGCGAACAATCATCGTTGTGCTCTGTTCTAGCGGCCGTGGCTTCTCTACAGTTGGGCCCCAGCGGTGTGGGTGCTAATACGCGAAGGCAAATGCCTGGCGACAGGTCTGGAGGAGCGGTAAAGAATGCTCGATTCGATGTACGCGCCATTGGTGGAGATGTCGACCGAATGGATGGGCGACGGGGCTTGTAGTGGCAAGAGCGACCTCTTCTTCGCTCCTTTCGCCGAACGACCAGAGGCTCGTGTCCGTCGCGAGAATCAAGCTCGCACCATTTGTGAGGAGTGCAGTGCGTTGGGCCAGTGCCGCACCTGGGCGCGAGAGAATCGGGAGCTTGGCTTCTGGGGCGGAGAGTCCGAGGCCGAGCGGGCGGCTGCCGGTTTCGCTCCGACCACACCGATCATCGGTCGTCGTCGGGTAGCCGAGGAACGCGCCGCGAAGGCACTCGCCAAGGCTGTCTGACACCGGTAGTGGTGTCTGTCAGACACCTTGCTTTCGCTCACGCGCAGTTTGCCGTTAGTCGAGCCAGTCGGGCCAGTCGTCGGTCAAGGTCATCTCCCACCGTGGGTCACGTTTCTCCATAAACGCCACTACACCTTCGCGGGCATCGGGACCCGCCATCAGGTGATGATGGAGTTCGGTTTCGAGACGCTCGATCTCCTCTGATCGGCCCTCTGGGTCGCGCCACAGAAGACGCTTCGTGACGCCGACCGACACGGGTGCCGTGTTGGTCGCGATGTCGCGGGCGACGTCCAGCGCACGGTCGAGTACGGCGTCGGCGGGTAGGGCTTCGTTTGCCAGACCCCAATCGGCGGCCTCGACGCCACTGAACATTCGACCCGTCAATAGAATCTCCGCGGCCCGCGCATGCCCGATCAGGCGAGGCAAGCTCCAGTGAGCGCGGGCGTCGGGCATGACCCCCCGGCGGACCTGCACAATGCCGAGTTTCGCATCCTGCGCGACGTAGCGCAGATCACATTGCAGTGTCATCGTCAGCCCAATGCCGATCGCGTGCCCATTGATTGCTGCGATCACGGGTTTGCGGACATCCCACGCATGGAAGCGAAACGGGTCCGCCGAAAACGCCGGCTTGTCGTCGGTCTGGGTCGGCGCGGCAAACACAGAGGCACCATCGGAGAAGTCCGCGCCAGCACAAAAGGCGCGGCCCTGTCCGGTTAACACGACGACGCGAACATCGTCGTCGGTGTCGCATCGGGCCCAGGCGTCCTGTAGCTCAGCGGCCATCTCACCGCTGAATGCATTGAGCTTGTCGGGACGATCGAGCGTGATCGTCGCCACGCCGTTTGTCAGATCAAATCGGGTTGAACTCATCGTGCTTTCACCCTGTCACGAGAAACAGCTTCGAGCTCAACGCGGGTCGTCAACGACGCGACCGTCAAGGTCTGTGTCCTCGGCATTATCAGCGTCGATCATCCGCGCGCGCCGATGTATTCGCACGCGTCGAAACACGACGACCGCGAGAACTATCGCGATGTACTTGCCGTTGCCGCCTCGTTGGCTCAGCCAGCTGAAAAGGCTCGCACCGGCGATCACGTTGAGAAGAATCCCCGGAATGATGCCGAGGCCGGTGCCGATGAGAAATGGACGCCACCTCACCTTGGAAACTCCGAGAAGCCAGTCGGCGGGTGGCAACATGCCGGTGAACAGGCGAAGGAGGAACACCGGCCATATCCGCTCGTTGTCGAAGCGGTCGTTCCAGCGGGCCATACGCGGAGGGATGTGTCGCTCTGCCCAGTCGCGACCGATCCAGCGTGCGAACGCGAAAGCGATCGTGCTTGCGCCCATATTGCCGATCCAGCTCAACAAGACTGCTTGCGGCGTGGACCAGACCAGACCAGCGGGCACCATGAAGATCACTCCCGGCAAACCGATCGGCTGGAACACCCACATGATTGCAACGAACACGACCGGACCCCATACGCCCGTCTCGGTCAGGAGCCGCTCGATCTCGTCGGGGTCGGTCCATCCGGCCTCATACGCCCATGCCAGCAGCCCGAGCCCAACCAGTACGACCACCGCAAGGATGAGCCCGCGGGACCGGTTGCTCATGGCGCATTCGGTGAGAGGCGCCCGGTCAACCATGGCACCGCGATAACACCGAGTGAGCCGATGGCTGCGCCCGTGAGCACTATCGTCCAGGCCGCGGCGGGTAACCTCTCCAGCTCGAAATAGTCGCGAAGCATCGGGATCGACGCAACCGCCGCGTAGCTAGCTCCCATCGCGACCACGAGACCAACCTTCCAAGTACGCAGAGGTCGAGCAACGACGATCAGAATTGTCAGTGCGATCACGAGGAGGCAGATCGTTGCAGCGGTCCGAGCCTCCTCGATGCTGTAGTCACCGCGGCGGATGATCTCGAAGACGGTGACCGCAGCGGTTCCGGCGCAAGCGCCTGCCGGCAGCGAAAACCAGAGCGTCCGAGAAAGGAATCCGGGCCTCACCAGCTCGCTGTCAGGCGCGAGCGCCAGGAAGAAGCCAGGGATGCCGATGCTGAACGTGCCAATGAGTGTGAGCTGGCGTGGTAGGAACGGGAACGGCGAACCGATGATCACGATAATCAGGGTTATGAGAACGGCGTAGGTGGCCTTCGAGATGAAGAGGTTGGCGACCCGTTCAACGTTGTTGATGACCCTGCGACCCTCGCTCAATACGCGTGGGAGCGTCGAGAACTTGTTGTCCAACAACACGAGCTGTGCAACGGCGCGGGTGGCCGACGAGCCCGAACCCATGGCGATGCCCATATCACTGTCCTTGAGCGCGAGGACGTCGTTTACGCCATCGCCGGTCATTGCTACGATGCGTCCATCGCGTTGCAGCGAGCCGACCATCGATCGCTTCTGATGAGGTGTCACACGACCAAATACGACCTCGCGTCGGACGATCTCATCGAACTCCTCACCCTCATCTGGCAGGGTCGTGGCGTCGTATCCGACGTCCGCGCCGGCAATCCCTGCTCGCCGCGCCACCGCCGCGACGGTGTCGGGATGATCGCCCGAAATTACGCGCAAATCGACTCCCTCCGCCGCGAAGAAAGCGAAGATCTCCGCGGCGTCGGGCTTGATCGTGTCCTCGAGCAGCACAAAGGCGATCGGATCTCGTCTTTTTGACAACTGACTCGAGTCGGCCGATGTCTCGCCGACAGCGCGAGCCAACAGAAGCACCCTGCGGCCCTCGCGTGCGTGTTCGAGCATGCGCACACGTTCGCCGTCGTCGTTGTCGTCAAAGAGAATGTCGGGAGCGCCAAGGTAGAAGGTGCCATGCCCCTCGAAACTCGCAGAAGCCCACTTGCGGGCAGAACTAAATGGCACGATCTCGGTCGGGACCCAGCCGGGATCAGCGCAGACAGAGGCCACCGCTGCAAGCGAAGCGTTTGGATTTTGGTCGGCCGCTGCCATTGCACCTAGCGCGGCGTGAACGGTGGTTTCACTCGTGTCGCGGAGCGGCTCGATCCCGCCGAGAGATATCTCGCCGGTCGTGATGGTGCCCGTCTTGTCGAGACAGAGCGTGTTGACACGCGCCAGAAGTTCGACCGTGGCAAGTTCCTTCGCGAGCGCCTGATGGCGGGCGAGGACGATGACACCCGCGATAAAGGCCAAGCTGGTGAGTAGCACCAACCCATCGGGGACCATCGCCACGGTCGCGGCAACCATTCCTTGTAGCGCGTCTTGCCACTCGTCTTGCACGTTGAGCAGGCGGATCAACAACAAGATCGATACGGGAGGGATTATCACCATCAGCCAACGCATTATGACGTTGACACCTTGACGCAGTTCAGAATCGGCGAGTTGAAAGCGTCGAGCCTCCTCGGCGAGCGTGCTCGCGTAACTCTCCGCGCCGATTCGTTGAGCGCGCACGTGGCCCGAACCTGCCGCGACGAAAGAGCCCGACAGAACCTGGTCGCCGACATCTTTGAGCACGGCCTCGGCCTCGCCGGTCAGCAGCGACTCGTCGATCTCGAGGCCGACACCATCTACCACCTCTCCGTCGACGACGATCTGATCACCGGTCTCGATGCTCAGCAGATCGTCTGCTACGACCTCGCTCAGGGCGACCTCACTCTCGGCACCGTCGCGTAGAACCCGCGCCTTTGGTGCCGACAACACCGTGAGGTTGTGCAGCGTTTTGCGCGCCCTGAGCTCCTGGCTGATGCCGATGACGCTGTTGGAGATGACGACACCTACAAAGAGTCCGTCCTCGGGGTATCCGGCGATCAGAATCAGGACGAACAGCGTCGACATGATCGCGTTGACCGGTGTGAAAACGTTGGCCCGCAGGATTTGAGGGAGGGTGCGCACGGGCGCGTCGGGTACGTTGTTGACGCGCCCGTCGGCGACCCGTTCGGCAACCTCCGCGGCGCTGAGGCCGGTGGCGAGGCTCACCCCGACTCCGACTGTTCGAAGTGGTATCGGTCACCGTACATGCGGAGCCGATGACGGGGCCCGGGCATGTGCGGGTCGTTGGTGTCGTATCCGGCATCGCCATGCCACATGGCAACCGGTCCATCTGAGTCGAGGCCGATGTGTGTCTCGTAGAACGCGGGCTCGATGTGATGAGCCCACTCCAGAAACGACGACACAGTGTCGTGTTGCGATAGATGGTGAAGTGTTACCCACGTCGGCGGCGCCAACTCGATCTCCGCTCGATCGCGCCGTTCGAGTGCATCCAAAGGAGCCATCCACTCGGCGTCGTAGATCTCGCCGCCGTCGATCTCAACAACATCGGTGGTTGTTTCGGCCGCAAAAAAGAAGGTGGTGAACCGTTTGGGTGCGACCGGTGGTGGGGTCCAGTGGGCAAACCACTCGAGTTGAGCAGCGTCGACGCCGATATCGGTTTCTTCGCGGGTCTCGCGCACCGCTGCGACACGCGCCGCGCGTTCGAGGTCACCGTCGTCGTCGTGGTAGTCCTCGAGATCGAGTCGTCCCCCCGGAAACACCCACATGCCACCGAACGTGATCTTCGAGTTCTTCCTGAGCATCAGTGTCTCGAGCTGACCCTGCCGTTCACTGACCAACACCAAGGTGGCGGCGGGTATCGCTGGAGTGTCACCTCGCGCGGCGGCGTCGCGCGCCCATTTGGCGAAACGATCTCGATCTCGATGGGTTGTCATTGGGCGCTATGCAATCACACCAGCGGGTGAAAAGGGGTACTGTCCGGACGGATTCGCCTACAACAGGAGATGTGTTGCAGACCGATGGCTTGTTAGAAGAGGTGCGTGCCGAACTTACCGGGCCCGGTGGGATGTTCGAGATCGGCACCGAAGAGGTGCGCGGTGAGCCGAGATCTGTCTGGGCTGGTCGCAGACGCAACCTCAACGAGCTGGTGGAGGGCTGTGCCAACCACGGCGACGCCGAGTTCCTTGTTCTAGGTGACGTGCGCATTACCCATGCCGATTTTCTCAGACGAACAAACGCTCTGGCGCGCCGGCTGCGTGACGATTACGCCGTCTCGCCTGGTGACAGGGTCGCGATCTTCGCGGCGAACCGGCCGGAGTGGGTGATTACGTTCTATGCGGTTGCTCGTATAGGCGGCATCGTTGTTGCGATGAACGGGTGGTGGACCCGCGATGAGGCGGTCTATGGCCTCGATCTCGTGGACCCTGTTCTTTTGGTCGGTGATGCTAAGCGTCTCGCGCGGCTCGATGGGTTCGACCACGGCGCGGTCACACTCGACCTCGACGAGGGTTTCGCCGAATTGATGGAAGGTGATGGCCCAGCGCCGCCGGTGAACCCGGCTGAGGACGATCCGGCCCTCATTCTTTTCACGAGTGGTACCACGGGTCGTCCCAAGGGGGCCTTGATCTCGCATCGTGGGTTGATCGGATTCATAGACGGAATGATCTACCGCGGTGCCGAGGCTGCTTTCGTGAAGGCGCGCACCCACCCAGATTCGTTGAGCGCTCCACGTTCGCAGTTGATCACCCTCGCGACATCGCCGCTGTTTCATGTCTCCGGGCTCTTTGGTTCGACCCTTATCGGTACGTCGGTCGGGTCAAAGCTGGTCTTTAGGAGCGGAAAGTTCGACGCTGACGAGGTGCTGGCATTGATCGAGGCTGAACGGGTGACGAGCTGGGGGGCGCTCGGGTCGATGGGTCCGCTCGTCGCACAGGCCGCGGCTGAATCGACCCGCGATCTTTCGAGCATCACAGGCATCGGATTCGGGGGAGCTCCTGTATCGGAGACCGTGCAGAATCGTCTTCGAGAGGCCTTTCCGAACGCGGCGGCAAACTTCGGCATGGGTTACGGATCGAGTGAATCGGTTGCCGTCATCACATCGATATCCGGAGCCGAGATGGTCGAACGGCCGGACTCATGCGGCACGGTCAACCCAACCTTCGACGTCGAGACACGTGACGATGATGGCAATGTGCTGCCCGAGGGCGCCGAGGGCGAGATCTTTGTGCGCAGCGCCTACACGATGCTCGGCTACTGGCGAAACGAGGAAGCGACCGCCTCGACCCTCATCGACGGCTGGCTGTCGACCGGTGACATCGGTCGCTTCGAAGATGGATATCTTTACATCAACTCTCGGGCACGGGACATGATCCTGCGCGCCGCTGAGAACATCTACCCGGTCGAGATCGAGCACCGGATCGAAGCGCACCCCGACGTAGCGGAGTGCGCCGTGCTGGGTGTCGATCACGCGACGCTTGGACAGGAGGTCTGCGCGGTCGTCGTGTTGAAGGGATCGGCTTCACTCGACGAGTCGGCAATGGGTACTTGGGTCGCCGAGACACTTGCTGGATTCAAAGTTCCGAGCGTCTGGCGTCAGCGAGACGAGCCCCTGCCGCGCAACGCGGCAGGCAAGGTCGTCAAGGATGTCTTGACCGGCGACCGTTCGCTCGATCAGATCGAGGAGTAGGGAGAGGCTGTTGCGTCGGCGACGATGACATCGTCGAGCAGCATCGAGGCGCGCAACGAACCGTCGGCATGAGCACTGATTGACAGCTCGTAACGCCGATCGATCGGCACAGCCTTGCGAAGACGAATATCAAGATTGTGACCAGAGCTGCCCGAGGCGTTGGTGAAGGCCAGCTCGAAGGCTTCGCGCACCGCACTGACAGAAGCGAAACCGAACCCGGTCGAGTGGGTGGGACGGGCAACCCAGTACTCGGTGTGGCTACTACCCATGAGGCACTGTAGGCCTGCGGCGAGACCTCGTCTGTGAGCGGGCACGACTTCCTCTGCACCGTCGATGCGCTGCAGACGTGTGCCCTACGCCGCAATCTCCCCCATACTGGACGTCATGAAAGCGTTCGTGGGATTGAAATGGGTACGTGTCGGTGCATTCGCGTTGGTTCTGATCGGTGTCGCCGCGTTGGTCACCAAGGATCAATGGGATTGGTTTTTCGAGCCCGACGATGCGCAGACGACCGGTGTGTCCGCACCCACAATCGACGATGTCGGCGACAGCGAGCGGCTATACCGGATCTCGCCCGGCGCCGACTCGTCGGTGACCTACACGGTGCAGGAGCGCCTCGCCGGAACCTCCAAGAGTGCTTCGGGAACGACCGATGTGCTCGCTGGCGACATCGTCGTGAACCTCGAGGATCCGAGCCTGAGTCGGGTAGGTACGATCGTCGTGAATGTCGAGATGTTCGAGTCGGATTCGCGTCTGCGCGATAAGCGAATCCGTCATGACTTCCTCGAGTCAACTCACTTTCCGTTCGCGACATTCGAAATGACCGAGGTCGAGGGGCTTCCCGACGCTGCAACCGACGGTAGGCCATCTGCGCTCACCATCACCGGCGATCTCACACTCAAGGAAACGACCGCACCTGTGACCTTCACCGGGCAGGCGACAATGGATGAGGACAAGCTGTCCGCGACCATGTCGACCACCCTATTGATGTCGGAGTTCGATATTGGACCCATCAATATTGCCGGCCTGGTCCACACGTCCAATGAGATCGAAATGGACTTTGTGCTCGAGGCAGACCGCGTCGCGCTCGACAGTGCCGCCCCCGACGAGTCCGAACTGGCCGTTGCACCCTCACTTCCCGAACACGGAGAGGGGAATTTCTCCGAGGGCGTCCAGCCCATCCTCGAGGCGCGCTGCGTGAGTTGTCACACCACCGTCGACGGACCGGGTTCGAGCACCTGGGCGCTCGATACCGCTGGCGACGCTGCCGAGATCGCCGAGGACATCGCGTTGGTCACCCAGTCCAGGTACATGCCGCCTTGGCCGGCGTCGGACATGAGCCTCAAGTTCGAACACGACTATTCGCTCACCGGCGAGCAGGTCACCACCATTGCGCAGTGGGCTGAGTCCGGCGGCGGGCTCGACGTACCACCGGACACCAAACTTGAGGCGGGCGACGATTTGTTCGAACCGATCCAACGTGATCAGGTCGTCCCGCCGGCCGATCCCTACATTGGCAGTCTCGATCGTCCCGACGATTATCGGTGTCAGGTCCATGAGATCGCCGACCCCGAAGGTAATGGCACCTGGCTCAAGGGTATTGCGTTCGAACCTGACGCGACCGAGATTGTGCACCACTCCATCATCTACCGCGTGCCGGAGTCGGGCCGAGCCGAGGTAGAGCGTCTCGACGGTGCTGACGGGAGTCCCGGCTGGACCTGTTTCGGACTGTCCAATCTGCAATCGCCTGGCGTCGGGTCCATCGGCGGATGGGCACCAGGTCAGCAACCGACGGTCTACCCCGACGGTGTAGGTCTCTATCTGGCCCCAGGCGACCTGATCGTCAATCAGATTCACTATCACTACGACGACTCGACGCCACCGGATTCCTCAGAGCTCGTGTTCGACACGATTAGTGAAGCCGAGATCTCTGCTTCGGGCGAGACGATGCGTTCCATCAGGGGTCGTTCCTATCTGACGCCGGCCGAGGGTCCATGTACCCCCGAAGAGGTCGGACCGCTGTGCGATCGCGACGCGGTGCTCGACGACATCGACCAAAAGTACGGTGGCGTCGCTCGCTACATACCGAATTTTGTGTTGGGCAGATGTGGGGGCACGGTCGACGACTATGACGACCTTGATGGTTCGGTGTTCTACAGCGCGTGCGAATTGCCAGCTGGCGATTTCGGCAAGCTACGGTCGGTGCTCGGCCATATGCACGAATTTGGTAAGGCCTACCGGATGACCCTCAATCCAGGAACGCCCGACGAGCGGATCTTGCTCGACATTCCGACCTGGAGCTTCGAGTGGCAGCTCTACTATGTGCCGACTGAGGACATAACGATCAAGCCCGGAGACTCTTATCTGTTCGAGTGTTGGTGGGACCGCTCACTTGTGTACATGGAGGAACCGCGTTACATAACGTGGAACGAGGGCACCGTCGATGAGATGTGCTTTTCCGGCGTGAGCGTCGTCCCAGAGAAGTAGTTAGGGAACTTTCACAAGTTCGGCTGGTTACGCGCGATAATTAAGAAGGCCGAAACACGACTGCGAGGTTCCCACGATGTCGATCGATACGAGATCTCGTCTGCGATGCGAGGTTCGCCCGCTCACAACCGACGAGGTTTTCGATGAGTTGTTGCCAGCAGCTATCGCGCTGTGCGGAACGCTGGCCGGTCGCGGGATCGAATATCAGGAACTGCCACCGCTCGGCCTCGACGTCGATGGCCGCTCCGTCACTCTCTCCGCGCGCAACGGTGCTGCCTACATCGAGACGGGCCTCGACGATGCGGGCGTGATCGCCGAGCTCGAAGGTGAGGCGCTGTCCAATTTGGTCCAAGACGTGCAGACGACAATGGGTCTTGCCATGACGTCGCGTGCGAAGGTTACGAGTGGATCGCTCGATGACTGGATCGCATGGGAACCAGCCCTGCGAGCACTATTGGACGGTCGGGCGGTGCACGAGGCCGGCGACGTCGAGATGTTTGACCGCGACGGTGACCCACTCGACCTCACACGGTCGTTCGGTCCCGACGATGACCGCGACGAGATCGCACATTTCATAGAGCAGGCCGGGTTCTTGCACCTTCGCGATGTCTTTGGCGAGGGTGAGATGGCGGCGGTCGACGCAGACATCGAATCGAGTCTTGCGGAGGCGGTGGACGGCGACGACGGCTACTGGTGGGCAACAAACGGTAGCGGCGAGACCCTGCCGGTGCGCGTGTTGTGGTTCCACGAGCGTTCCGAGACCTTGCGCGAACTGCTGTCCGATTCTCGCCTGCAATGGCTTGCCGAACTAACTGGAGACGACCACAACGGCGACAACCTGGGGGCCGAGGGTCTCATCAAACCGCTCGACATAGTGAATGGATTGTCCGACCTTCCATGGCACAAGGACTGCGGGCAGGGAGGCCATTCCTATCAATGCAGCGGGATGACCGTTGGCATCTCGGTGACCGGCGCGGATCGGCTCAGCGGTGCGCTTGGGGTGATACCGGGCTCACATCGGGCGAACACAGTCCCGTTCATGCGTGACCGCAAGCTCGACTTGCAGCCAATCATGCTGGAAACCCGCACGGGCGATGTGACGGTGCACTGCAGCGACACGTTGCATCGGGCCCACCCACCGATAGAGCAACCCCGCAAGGTCGTCTATTCGGGATTTAGATTGAACCCTCGAGACGAGGACCGCTTCGATGCGCCGTCGACCGAAACAGTTCGGGCGGCACGCTCGGCCTTGACAGATGTGCGTGACCGCATCGAAGCGGCCGACAATTCTGATAATGACCGGCGATTCAAGGCAGACATCTCCGGGGTCAAGTCTCACTAACTACTAACTACAACTAACTGGGTCAAGGCTTCGCTAGGTGGGAGCGACGGCCTCGAGAGAATCGAACCCGTAGGGCAAATACAGTCCTGCCGAGAGGTTCTCATGCATGCCGTACCCGATGCGCCCATCGTCGGTCTCATGGCGACAGAGCGTTTCGTTGAGCCAGGCAATCTCGAGCCGATCGGTGGGCTCACCGACCTCGATGACAACCCCCTCGACCTTTTCCTGCTCGCCTTGCCAGACACCGTGGCCCCAGTACCCGTCGTAAATATATCCAGATCCGGCCTTGAGGTAGACGGTCCGCAACGGTGTGGTCTTGATGCGTAGGTCTGAGGCCCCGTCGCCGCTGAACCACAGTTCCGCTCGCGCTACTTCACGCGTTCCAGCATGGTATTCGATGTCGATTTCTGGTCGACCAAGCTGTTCAGGCGGCCGTTCGTCGCCCAGGTTGTAGAGGAGTACGGCCTCCTCGAGGATCCGGCGACCAGCGTGATCGTTATCGATCGTGATCTTGACCATGTGGTCGTCGAATTGGATGGGTAGCCAGTTGTGAAAGAACCCCATCGGTGCGTCCGGTGCACGTTTTGCTCCGATGCCTTTGGGTTCAGGTTCACCGATGCCGTGACGTATTCCCCAGCTGTGGTCTCTGGCGCCAGCCCAACGGCCGGGGGAAACTTCGCGCCGCTCGCCATCGATCTCGATCCAGCCGCTGTAGTTGCCTACGTGGGCGAGGCGGTAGGTCTCCTGCGTGACTCTCGAGCCAACCCGTGACCAGGATTTTGGCTCGGGCAGGGCCTCGGTGCTGGCTGTGAATGTGACGTCGAGTGCGATTCCCCATTCGTTAGGTTCACACACAAGTCGCAGCGATCGTAGGCCTTCGATGACCTCGACGCGAAGCGGTCCTACAGCTGTATCCATGCGGTCCGCTCCCAACTCGCGTGAGGCCCGCACAGTTGTTTGAACCTCACCGTGCGAAACGCTGACGAACGCGTCCGTCACTCCCAGATTGGGGTACTGGCCCATTCCGAAAACCATAAACAACGAGTCATCCGACGCGTGCATGTTGAAGTAGTAGCGGTCATAGAAGTGGCGATCGCTGGTGCCGACCGTGTCGATCGGTTCGGGTATCTGATGTATGAGGTAGTCATCCGCCGTGCTGAGTGGCATGGCACGTCCTTTCGGTCTGGGGTCAAAGCATTGCACGATCAACGGGGTCTGACCCCGTTAGTTGTAGTTAGTAGTTAGTGAGACTTGACCCCATTGATGCGCGAATATGCATGTATATGGTTGAAACCCCTTGGACAGGCGATGCGTGCTCACTTGTTGACGCGTTTCGCGCAGGCGATAGATCACCGATCGAAGAACTCGAGGCGACGCTCGCAGCAATCGAGGCATCCGAGCTGAACTGTTTCTCGTATCTCGACTTCGAACGCGCAAGGGAGACAGCGGCCTCGGCTGATGTGAGTCTGCCGTTCGGCGGACTGCCGATGGGTATCAAGGAACTCGAGCCTGTCAAGGACTGGCCCTGGACCGAGGCATCACTCGTCTTTGCCGACCGCGTCTCAGATCACGACGGCACGATCATGTCGCGCCTGCGCGCAGGCGGAATCGTCCCCGTGGGCCAAACAACCGCGAGCGAATTCGGCGGGCTCAACGTCAGCGTCACCAAGATCAACGGGGTGACGGGAAACCCATGGGACCCGTCACGTTCAGCGGGCGGGTCTTCGGGCGGAAGCGCTGCAGCAGTGGTTGGTGGACTCGTACCGCTGGCCAGCGGAGGCGACGGCGGAGGATCGATTCGGATCCCCGCCGGCTACAACGGCCTATTGGGAATGAAGGGAACCTACGGGAGAATCCCTCGAGGTCCGCACACTCAGATAGCACCGTTGACAGTGGTGCTAGGTTGCCTAGCCCGTTCGGTGCGCGATGCTGCCCGCTTCTATGACGTCTGCGCCGGATATCACCCAGCGGACCCAACGAGCCTTCCTGATGTCGACGGCTGGGAATCGAATCTTGGAAGTCACGATCTGAAGGGCCGCACCGTAGTCGTCGATCCCACTCTTGGTGGGGTGGTGGTCGATCCGAAATCCCAGAAGGTGGTGCTCGAGGCAGCTGAGGCCCTGATCGCAGAATTGGGCCTCAAACGAATTGAGTCGCCGGTGACGATGCCACGTCTCGGAGCGATGTGGATGATGGGCAACGTCACAACGTTGCTAAATGACCTTGGCGATCTCTGGCCGCGCTGCGCGGAGGACTTGACCGACGAGGTGCGGGTCGGACTGCAACTCACCGACGCGCTGTACAACCTGCGTGTCGCGTCGGCAGGTGAGGCAGACAGGACCGCGATGAACGACACGATGGGTGAGATGTTCGCGGCCGCCGACTTCGTGATCACATCGACGAACCCCGGGCCTGCGTTTTCAGCAGAAAACCCGATGAGCAGCGACGAAAAATCTTTCATCGACTACGCAAAGGGCGGCCGGGTGACCCGGTTGGGGTTCAGAGCCGCGATGAAGACAGCGAGCATGGCCGCCGGTGTCGCCCCGAAACTGCCCAACGCACTGGTTCGCCTCGCCACGTCGCGTGCCGAACATTTGCTCGACATGGGAGCGTTGACCATTCCGGCGAACATCGCAGGAAATCCGGCGGTGTCGATTCCTGCCGGGCAGGTCGATGGACTTCCAGTCGGCATGCAGGTGATTGGACGCCATCACTGCGATGCCGTGTTGTTCGATGTTGCTCTCGCCGCGGAGCGCAGTCGTCCGTGGCCGTTGGTTGTGCCGAACGCTCCCGCGTGATCTGCACGTCAATCGTCGATGACGAGAGGATGTGAGCCGCACACCTGAGACGTGGTCGTTGCATAGGCGTGGGCGGTTGCATCGTAAGGTCTACGGTGCGGGGATATCGCTGGAGAGCAGGGTCATGACTGAAGCGGAAATTCCGGAGGGCACGGTCACAGTCCTGTTCACAGACCTCGTCGAATCGACGCGTCTCAACCAGAACCTGGGTGACGACGAGGCCCGACAGGTCGGTCGCCAGGTCGAGGAGGTCACAAGACGACTGGTCGAAGCGAACCGGGGCGTGCTGATCAAGGAGATGGGCGATGGGCTCATGGCCGCCTTCGCGTCGGCCCGGCGGGCGGTGACTGCCAGTCGGGAGATCCAGATCGAGATGCGTCGACTTCAGCGCAACGGGCTCGGTGTAGCGGTCGAGATGCGCATAGGGCTACACACCGGTGAGGTGCTGAGCGAGGATGGCGACATCCACGGCGAGACGGTCATCATCGCCAAGCGCATCGAGGGGCTGGCAGCACCTGGCGGAATTCTGGCTTCCGAAACGGTGTATGGGGTGCTGGGGACCGCTCGCGACGAACTCGTCGATCAAGGCTTGGCCGAGTTGAAGGGCATCGATGCGCAGTGGCGGGTATTTGTCGTGCCGCTGCCCGACGATGAGGCCGGTGGCAAGCTCGCCGACAATGAACCCACGCCGTATGTGGGACGTATGACCGAGCGCGAACAGCTCAACACGATGCTCGATGCGGCGGCTGGTGGCCGAGGCGGCATGGTGCTCATCGGTGGACCAGCCGGCATGGGAAAGAGCCGCCTAGCCCGCGAAGCCTTTGCAACCGCAGAACGCCTCGGCATGACGGTGCTGAGCGGGAACTGCCTCGATATGGACTCTCCGCCCCCATACCAGCCGAGTATCGATCATCTCGAACAGGCTGCGCGGGCAGCGTCGCCCGAGGGTTTCCGAACCACACTTGGCGAGAACGCACCCGAGGTCGCAAAGCTGTTGCCGTCGCTTCGTCAGCGCTATGACGACATTCCTGAGTCACCCGACCTGACACCCGAACAGGAACGGCGCTACATGCTTCACGGCGTGGGTGAGTTCATCGAACGCGCCGCTCGAGCTCAACCACTGGTGTTGGTCTTCGAGGACCTTCACTGGGCCGACGAGTCGACATTGCTTCTCCTGCGACACCTCGGCGGCCGGCTGTCGGAGATCCCATGTTTCGTAATCGGTACCTACCGCGACGACGAGGTCGACACCAGCCGGCCGTTGAGCGCCGCGCTGGGGCCCTTGACGCGCGACGTTGGCGCGGTCGACATACATCTGCGGCTGCTCACCGTCGACGAGGTCACGATCGTGCTGGCGGCACGCGCTGGGCTAGATCCGCCACAGGAACTAATCGACCTCGTGTTCGCAGAGACGCAGGGGAACCCGTTCTTTGTCGAGGAGTTGTTTCGACATTTACGAGACAGCGGAAAACTGTTCGACGACGATGGCGCCTGGCGGGCGGGCTTCGAGATCGGCGAAACCGAGGTGCCGAGCGGGGTGCGATTGGTGATAGGCCGTCGCCTCGACCTGCTCGACGGCGAGCATCGACGCCTTCTCGCGTCCGCCGCGTTGATAGGGCGCACGTTTTCCTTCGAACATCTCGCACGCTCGACTGCCGCCGACGAAGACGTTCTGTTCGACGCCCTCGAGATCGGCGAACGAAACAACCTCATTGAGGAGGCCCCAGCCGGTCGCGATGCCCGTTACATCTTCATGCATGAACAAATCCGCCAGACTCTCGTCGGAGAGCTGTCGCTCGCCCGCAGGCAAAGACTCCACCTCAAGATCGCCGATGCCCTGCAAAGCGATGCCGACATTCCGTGGATCGAGGTAGCGCATCACCTCTATCAGGCGGGCCCCGCCGCGCCAGCCGACCGGGCACTCGAGGCGATGATCGCGGCCGCAGAGCGGAACCTTGATGCGCTGGCTTTTGAGGACGCGTTGAAACACATCGACAATGCCGAGGCGTTCGTCGGTGATGATCAGCGGGTTGCATTCCGTCTGATGCAGGCTCGCGCACTTCGAGGCGCTGGGCGGGTCGACGATGCACTAGCGGTCCTCGACGCCGAGTTGGCTCAGGCTGAAGAACTAGACGATCAGATAGCGTTGCGGCTTCAGCGGGTTCGGTTGTTGAACGACCAGTACCGCGCTGGTGAAGGGCTCGATGACGTGGCGGCGCTTGTTGAGGCGGCAGCCGAAGCCGCTAACCCCGACCTCGAGATCGACGTGCAGCTCGCTCGGGGACGGGCGCATTACATCCTTTCGCTCGACGAACCGTCGCACGCCGAACAATCGAGGGTCGCCTATGAAGCCGCGTATCAGGCGGCGAAGGCGCGTGGCGACAAGGCCAAGATGGCGGCGGCGTTGTTGCCGACGACCTGGTTCACCGACTACTGGGCCGAGTATGCGGACACCGCACAGGCCAACGTGGAAGAGTCACTGGCGTTGGCCAACGAGCTGGGTGATGAAGATCTAATCCTCGACGCGCTATCGGCGTCGATGCACAGCGGTGGGATGAAGTTCAACGTGGCGAGGTCCGAAGAACTTCTCGCGCGACTGGAGGCCCGCCGCGACCCGGTGAAGCTCAACGCACATTGTTTCTGGATGATGTGGCAGTACAACGCGATCGGCCGGTTCGCCGACTCTGTCGCCGTTTGTGACCGAGGGATCGAACTCGCGGACCTGATCGGATCCGAACCGGTGCAATACGGGTCGATCAAGGCAATCGCGTTGACCGAACTCGGACGGTTCGACGAGGTCGCGGGCGCCATCGACCAGGAGGTGACCGACGACAACCACCCGTTTGGTCAGGCCATGGCCTCGCTCGCCCGCTCGATCTACCTCACCCGAATCGCCGCGTGGCAGTCGGCTGCTGAGAGTCTCATAGACACGATTGATCGAGCGGAGATGTTGTCGCGGGTGTGGATGCAGATGTGGGCGTCCAGTCTGTTGACCACGGTCGCTGCGCACCTGCGCACCGACGTCGATGACGGCGAAGCGTTGGCTGACGCGGTGGCGTCACGAGTTGATGCCGCGCCTTTTGGCCTGACCGCGGCTGAGGTCGCCCTGATCGAGCAGCGCCCGGCCGACGCAGTCGAGCTCCTGTCG